>JAQWZC010000027.1 GCA_029253645.1 Alphaproteobacteria bacterium
CGCTTTATTCCGAAGCGCATGTGACCTTTGAAGAAGATGCGGTCTATGACCAGTTCGATGCCGAGGGCTTTATCAAGCTCAACGCGCTGCGGCTGAAATTGCTGGGCAAGCAGAAATAGAAGCTAGCAGCAAATTATTGTCTTACCGAGGGTCGGGCGCATTAGGGGCAATGCGGGCAAAAGCCTCTTTAATGGCAGCGCGTGCCTCGGCATTTGTCGGGTCAATAATCGTCATCCACTGCATCCAAGCATAATGCTCATGCGGTTTCACACGACCATCAAATTGATGGGTTCCGCGCGCAATCTTGCCGTATTTCTGCAAAAAGCCCTGCTTATCAGAAGCATAATTAAAGTGATTGCCGTATTTGACGGTGCACAAATATGTGCCACGCGGCTTACCATCGGGATTATAAAAAAAAGCCGTCTCGCCCCAGGTCTCAACCTCATTAATATGCGGATAGTCGCGCAAAATGCGCCTTATGCGGTCTGCCGTTTCCATCCTGCGCTCCTTTTGTTTTTATTGCGCGCAAAAGAAAGCCTAGCTCAAAGCATCGGTTCGGCAAAACCGTTTTGGCGGCAAAAGGCAGTCAGTGTGTTTCGCAAAAGACAGGCAATGGTCATCGGGCCGACCCCGCCGGGCACGGGCGTGATATGCGCGGCGACTTCTGCCGCTTGGGCGTAATCTACATCGCCGACCAGCCGCATTTTACCTTCCCCGCGCTCGGGCGCAGGCACGCGGTTAATGCCGACATCAATCACACAAGCGCCGGGCTTGACCCAATCGCCTTTCACCATTTCCGGAATGCCGACCGCGGCGACCAAAATATCGGCTTGGCGACACATGGCGGGCAAATCGGCCGTGCGCGAATGGGCCATGGTGACGGTGCAATTTTCATTCAGCAATAATTGCGCCACCGGCTTGCCGACCAAATTGGAGCGGCCAATAATGACGGCATGTTTGCCGGATAAATCATCGCCCTGTTGCGCCAATGTTTCTTTGGCCAAAATCACGCTGCCCAAAGGCGTGCAGGGCGTCAGCGCCGACAGCCCCGAAACCAGACGTCCGGCATTGGCCGGATTAAGCCCGTCCACATCTTTGGCAGGGTCAATCATATCAATGATTTTTTGTTGGGACATATGCGCCGGTACGGGAAACTGAACCAATATGCCGTTCACCGCGGGGTCGGCATTCAGCGCGCGCACCTTATCGAGCAGCACCGCCTCGGGCGTATCCTCGGGCAGGCGAAACTCGAAAGAGGCCATGCCCGCTTCCTTGGTCGCAATGCCTTTATTTTTCACATAGACCTGTGAGGCCGCATCCTCGCCGACCAGCACCACGGCAAGGCCCGGCGTTTTGCCATGGGCTTTTTGCAATGCCGCCACGCCCGTGCCAATGCGGGCGCGCAAATTGGCCGCGATTTCTTTTCCGTCAATCTTGGCTGCGCTCATTTATCCGCCATAAACGCTGGGGCCCAGCATTTCCCACATTAAATTGCGAAGAAACATCAGGCCGAAAATCACCACAATCGGCGATAAATCAATGCCGCCCATATCGGGCAGGACAGCGCGAATGCGGCGATAGACCGGCTCGGTGAGGCGGTTAAGCCCGTCGCCTATCATATAAACAAAGCGATTGCGCATATTAATGACGTCAAACGCCACCAGCCAAGAAAGCACGGCGGAGGCAATGACAATCCAAATATAAAATTCAATCAGCTGAGAAACCAGCGTCAGCACCGCACCCATAAGAACCCTCTTAGCGAAAACGGCAATTCATTCAGCCTTGTGCTAAATGACCGCTTCGCCGTCTTCTTTCATATAAATTGATGCGCGCGGGCGTTCCATTAGTTTTCGCACCATTGGCTCGAAAAATTCCAGCGGCAGGGACTCATAATTCGGGTCAAAGCTCGACTGGTCATAAAGATGGCAGAACTGCGCGGTATATTCAAAATGCTCATGCTCGCGAAACGCATCACG
>JAQWZC010000028.1 GCA_029253645.1 Alphaproteobacteria bacterium
CCAATAATGTGCGTCTCTTTTTCGGCGGGTCTAGAATTTCGCTCATAACTGATTATGTGGTGATTCCGGCATTTTACAGAAACTCGAAAAGCGCCTCGACGGTTTGGTCGAGGAATGGATTGTCAATATACTCATTTTCCGCGTCTAAATTGGCGAAGCGCAACAGCGCGGTGTCATCACCAATGCCTCTCTTCTTTCCAACATCCGACAAGGTCCAAGCCAGCTTTCTATCGGAACCTTCGCCATCGCGTATTCTCGTAAAGCTAAATCCCAAATCTTTCAGCAATAATTCAATTTCTGATTTTCCGTTTTTATCGGCGCGTTTGGTCAGATCTGCGAGGTAATCACTTTTCGCCTCCTCGTAATTGCCATCATTTTTCTGAGCCCGTTTTTCAATCTCATTGAAATTGAGCAAGCCGATTTTGTCTTCGCCGATTTTAAAATCCTTCACCGTATCCATATGGTCGGTCAGCCCAATGCGCGCAGTCGGCATTTGCGCGACAAAAACATCAGCCCCTTTATTGCCCCTTAAAACATCGCGTCCGGCATCGCCATAAATAACATCATTGCTGGCGCCGCCGGTGAGCTTGTCATTGCCATCGCCGCCAAATATATGCGTCGCGCTGTCACCGGCCTTTAAAACATCTTTTCCGCCGCCGCCGCAAGCGGCCAGCAATCCGGCAATCAGTGGCGAGAGCATCGCCCCTTCCTTGCGGAACTTTCTCAGCGGCAGGCGTTCTGCGCTGTATAGCTGAGCAAAAGATGTGCTGCCCAGCAGACGGAATTTGAGAGTTTGCAGTTTTAAAAGGCGATCAAAAAACATTTCAGTATCCTGTTTGTTGGCGTTACCATTGTTCTTCTTGGCGGTACGTTAACAAAGAATCTTCGCAACAGGATATTCAGCACCTGCTGTGAAGGTATTATGTCTTGGTTAATTTTTTGTTAACGCGCCTCCTGCCTGAACAAAATTGAAGTAAACGAACCGCGCCCTGCCCCTTTTTCTTCAGGTCAGGCCGGTCATACGCTCCACAAAACGCGCAACACAACGAACAGAAAACGCGAGGGCCATAACTTTCTCATTGCTTTTTCGGCCCTCAAAATTGAGTTTTATTCCAACTGCGCCAAGGCGCAAGAAGGCTAACTTTTTTTATTTTCTATAAAGTAAATAAGTTAAATGGAAGAAAATAAGAAGAAATACGAAGATTGAGCCAACCGCAAAACGCCGCCAGCTTGGGCTCCAAATGGGGCTCTTTATGGGACGCATGGTCAAACATAAGCTGGGTGATAAGAACCGACTGGATTCGCAAATTGACTGGAAAAAAGTTGATGCGACCAATGAGGCTAATATTGCACGGCACGAAGCTGAAGATGAAATTGCGTGGCAGGATTATCTCAAAGAAAAGAATCACCAAAACGAGACCGCCGCCGAGTAGAAGCGCTTGCTTAACTGCCCCTGCAATGGCAGTTTTTACGCATGCAAGACTTAGCTGAATTTGAAACTCATATGACGGCTTTATGCGACCGCCATTTTGGCGCGCCGCTTGAGCATTTGAAGCGGCTATCGGGCGGCGCCAGTCAAGAAAGCTGGATGTTGGTTTGCGCCGGGCAGGCTTATGTGCTGCGGCGCAATCCGCAGGGCGTGCGCGCCTCTGATAATGCCCTGCCGAAAGCCAGCGAGGCGGCCATCATCACCGCCGCCGCCAAGGCCGGAATCGCCGTGCCGCGCGTCAGCTTTATTTGCGATGATGAAGACGCGATTGGCGAAGCCTATGTGATGGATTTCATCGAGGGCGAGACCATTGCCCGCAAAATTTTGCGCGATGCGGAATTTGATGCGGTGCGGCCAAACTTGGCGGCGCAATGCGGCGAGATGCTGGCGGCACTTCATCATATAGAGGTCGATGGCCTGCCCGATTTGCCGTTTAGCGATTCGGCGGGTGAGCTGGAAAAATATGCCGGATTTTTACAGGCCGCCGGGCATCCGCATCCGGTGTTTGAATTGGCGATAAAATGGCTGCGGGACAATCTGCCCGATGCCCGCCCGCCTGCCCTTGTGCATGGCGATTTCAGAAACGGCAATATTATGGTGTCGCCCGAGGATGGGCTGGTTGCCCTGCTTGATTGGGAACTGACGCATATTGGCGACCCGATGGAAGACCTCGGCTGGCCTTGCGTGCCAAGCTGGCGCTTCGGGCAGCATGATTTAGCGGTGGGCGGCTTTGGCGCGCGCGACGCGCTCTACAATACCTATCGCGCTGCCGGTGGCACGATTGACGAAAAGGCGACGCGCTTTTGGGAAATTCTCGGCACGCTGAAATGGGGCATTATGTGCGGCATTCTCATGGTGTCGGCATTTGAAAGCGGCGCAGACACATCTGTCGAGCGCGGCTCCATTGGGCGGCGCGCCTCGGAAACCGAAATCGACTTATTGCGTATGCTGATGGGAGAAGACTGATGCAAGACCGTCCTTCCGCCGAAAAACTCCTCGCCGCGGCGCGCGCCTTTTTGAGTGAGACCGCCATGCCGCAGCTTTCAGGGCAAGCGGCGTTTCATGCGCGGGTGGCCGGTAATGTGCTGGATATTTTGGCGCGGGAGCTTGAGCTTGCGCCGCATTTCAATCAAGCCGAGCAGGCGCGGCTCGAATCACTCCTCGGGGAAAGTGGGGATTTGGTGACGCTGAATCGCCTCTTATGCGCCAAAATTGCGGCGGGCGAATTGGATTTATCGAATGAGACCCTAAAAATCCACTTAATTAAGGTCACAATGGGCAAGCTCGCCATAGACCAGCCGCGCTATCAAGGTTATAAAACGGCACAGGCCAATGGTTGGCCTGAAGAAGAACTAGGGGACTAAAACCATGAAAAAGATTCTTATTCCGGTTGTATTGAGTTTTGCCATTGCCGGTTGTGGCATCATTGATATTCCTTTTATTCCGGGAATCTAATCAAACATCACATTGTTGGCGCAAATAACGGCGATAAAGCCATGGCGCTATAATGCGATTGTAAATCAGGCCGGTCATGCCTCGCATGATCGGCCAATTTATTGCGTGGGCCAGATATTTGAATTTCGGCAGGCGCAGCCATAGGGCGATAAACGCCCGCACCCCCACCAGCATCTCATCACCCTCTTTGGCATGTAAGCGCGCCAACATGTCGGCGCGGTCAAACCCATCGGGCACCGCGCCGGTGGCAATATCGGTGAAGTTCAGCGTCTCTATATTTTGCGCCGCAGCCATGCGCCGATACAGCTCGACCTCCGGCCCGCATATGGAACACCGCCCATTATAATATACCGTCAGCTGTTTCAATTGAGTGGCCCGCCAATATTCTCGGGCTTGCCCTCGCGCAGGGCGACCAGATATTCGATAATCATGTCCCAGGCTTTCAGCCCATCGACATCGCCCGCAGCAGCAAACTCGGCCGCCCGCATGGTGGCAATCACCTCGGCATCTTCGCCATATTGCTGGGTTAAACTGGCAGCCGCTTGCACCACCATGTCACGCACTTGCTTTTCAGCTTCTTCCAACTCACTCATGCCTCACCATATAAGGCGCGGCGCAGATTATTCCACTGTGACGGATTTGGCCAAATTACGCGGCTGGTCAACATCCGTGCCTTTGGCAACGGCGGCGTAATAGGCCAATAGCTGGAGCGGCAGCGCATAAAGTATCGGCGTGATGAACGGGTCAAGCACGGGCAGCTTTATGCTGGCCATGCAGCCCTCACCCGCTTTGGCGATGCCCTCTTCACTGCCCAGCATGACAACCTTGCCGCCGCGCGCCAGCACTTCTTGCATATTGGAGACGGTTTTCTCGAAAAGGTCATCATCCGGCGCAATGGTGATAATCGGCACGGTCTCATCCACCAAGGCGATAGAGCCGTGCTTTAATTCGCCGGCCGCAAAACCCTCAGCGTGAATATAAGATATTTCTTTCAGCTTCAGCGCGCCTTCAAGCGCCAGCGGCCACATGGTGTTGCGCCCGATAAACAGCGCGCTGGAATAGTCTTTAAAGCCTTTGCCAATCTCTTCGATTTGCGCTTCGCGGGCCAAAACATCATTGGCGAGGCGTGGCGTGGTCAGCAGCAAGTCAGACAGGCGCGCCTCCTCCCCCGCATCAATCGTGCCCTTCACCCGGCCCAGCCCAATCGCCAAAGAGGCGAGCGCACCAAGCTGCGCCGTGAAGGCTTTGGTCGAGGCGACGCCAATCTCTGGTCCGGCATAGGTCGGAAAGGTTAAATCCACCTCGCGGGTGATGGAGCTTTCCGGCACATTCACCACGCCAATGGTTTGCAGGCCATGCGCCTTGCAATGATGCAGCGCGGCCAGCGTGTCGGCAGTCTCGCCCGATTGCGAGACGAATACGGCGAGGCAATCCTTATCCATCGGCGCGTCGCGATAGCGAAACTCGGAGGCGATATCAATCGACGCCGGAATGCGCGCATAGCGTTCAATCCAATTGCGGCCCACTTGCGCGGCGAAATAGGCCGTGCCGCAAGCGACCAGAATGACGCGGTTGATTTTGCTGAAATCGAGATTGTTTTCCGGCAGCAAAACGCCGCGCGCCTCAGGGTCAATATATTGCCCGAATGTGCGCGACAGCACTTCCGGCTGCTCGTGAATTTCCTTCATCATGAAGTGGCGATAATTGCCCTTATCCACCATTGCGGCGGCGGCATCGACAGTCTCGACGTCGCGTTCCACCGGCGCATCTTGGCCAAGCGCAAAAATCTCGGCACCATCGCGGCGCATAACCGCCCAATCGCCATCCTTGAGATAGCAGACGCGATTGGTAAAGGGCGCGAGGGCGAAAGCGTCAGAGCCGAGATACATTTCTCCGTCGCCATGACCAATGGCCAGCGGGCTGCCTCTGCGAGCCACAATAATCTCATCATTATTGCCGTCGATAATCAGCGCAATGGCGTAAGCGCCCTCCAGCGCGGCAAAAGTCTGCGCCGCCGCTTGGCGGATATCATCATGGCCCTTGAGATTTTTGGAAAATAAATGCGCGATGACCTCAGTGTCCGTATCTGAGGAGAAGCTGATGCCATCAGCAATCAGGCTTTCTTTCAATTCTTTATAATTTTCAATAATGCCATTATGCACAACCGCCACGCGCTCGCCGCGATGCGGGTGGGCATTGGCGGTAGTGGCCGGGCCATGTGTCGCCCAGCGTGTGTGGCCGATACCGATAGAGCCACCAAGCGGCGATGCGGCCAAAGTCTCGCGCAAGGCATCG
>JAQWZC010000042.1 GCA_029253645.1 Alphaproteobacteria bacterium
ATGGCATCAAAAATCGAGCTGCGGGTATTTTCCTCAGCCCAGACACCGGCCAGACCCGATGCGCCCCAGCTTGACCATTGCATTTGCAAATAGCCCGGGGCCGGGTTCTTGCCGGGCAGACCTGTGCGTTGCTCAGGCGGCGCGATGGTTTGGCCCCACCAATTCCGCACACGGAAAATTTGAGCATAAAGACGCTGGGTCCATGTCAGACGCACCGCGCCGCGCAAACGGCCATTGCCGTCCACCGCACCAATTTTTGACCAATAATCATATTCGTCAAAAGCGCCTGCCGAAACATGCGTGTCAGAGGCTGAAATAAGGCCGAATTTATAAGGATTGCCCTTGCCTTGCGCCTGCATTTCCAGACCACGGCGATAGGCTTGACGCACATAAGACCCGTCAATGCGGCTATTTTTCCATGTCGCAATTTGATAGGGCATGATTTCAAAGGCCGCCCATTCATCATTCGGGCTTTGCAAAGGATGAGTTTCCGATGTGCCTTTAACTTGGGAAATCTCGACAATCGGCTCATTGCGCATCCGCAAGGCCGAGTAATCGGCATCAATCTCTGCGCCATCATAGGTTTTGTCCGAGAACATATAGCCATCCGAGCCATTGGAATTATGCGGAATGGCGATGGAGTCCATGCCTTGGTCGCGCAGACTATCCATCCAACGCCACAGATTTTCGGGGTTTTTGGAGATGAGGCGCGAATAGGGTTCTTTCGGCGCATCGCCTTTAAAAATGACATTGCGGTGAAGGTTTTCAAACGTATCCTGCGACGAGGTATATTCATAACCGATAAAGGCGGTGAACTTACCCGGCTCATTATTGCGGTCAGCCGAGGCTTTAATTTCCGCCCAAGTGTCGCGCACAATATTCATGTCCAAAAGGTCGTCTTCAATCTGCTGGCCGATATAAGGCAACAATGCACCAAAAGCCAAACGCCGCTCGCTGGCGGTTTTGGCGTCGCGCAAACCTTGCGCCACGCGGTGATTGGCAACAGCGCTATCGTGATCAAACATTGCCGGCACCATGCCCAAATAAGCCGCATGGTCGGTCACCGCTTGGAAATCGAGCGGCACGCGAATTTTCATATCAAAGCCCAGCGGATGGGTAATCGCTCTGCCCTTGGCAAAATCATAGGCCGCATCCGGGCCATTGCGATTGCCGAAGACAAAGGCATCAAAAGATAAATTTGTATGCAAATGGGTTTCGACAAACATCGCACGGCGGTCTTCAGGACCGGCCAAAGCGGTTTGCGGGGCCACCATTGAGAGACCCAGCGTCAAGCCCAATGTCAGCGTCGCAGCAACCATCGGCAATCTTTTTGTTAAAGTCATAATATCCCCTCCAGATTGGGCAAATAATGCCCCAAGCAAGGACACAAAACAAGTCGCACATGGCTTGAAAAAACGCTGTTTTAGGCGTTAAGCTTGGCGCCGAGGAGAAACGGCATGCGTTATCAAAAACAATATCAAAACTGGGCGGATGACCGCGAGGGCTTTTGGGCCAAAGAGGCCGTAAGGCTGGATTGGCAAACGCCGCCACAAAAGATTTTCGAAAGCAATTACACGGGCGATCGCTGGTATGTCGATGGCGTGATGAACACATGTTTTAATTGTGTGGACCGCCATGTCGCCGCCGGTCATGGCGCGCGCATTGCTTTTATTCATGACAGCCCGATGACCGACAGCAAGGTTGAGATAAGCTATGCCGCTTTGCTTGAGCGCGTTGAATTGGTCGCCGCCATGATGGTCGATAAGGGCGTCGGCAAAGGCGACCGCGTGATTATTTATATGCCGATGATACCGGAAACCGCCATTGCCGCGCTGGCCTGTGCGCGCTTGGGGGCAATTCACTCTATTGTGTTTGGCGGCTTTGCGGCGGCTGAATTGGCGACCCGCATTGATGACGCCAAGCCCAAACTTATTCTCGCCGCCTCATGCGGTTTGGAGCCGGGCCGCATGATTGATTACAAGCCGCTGCTTGATGGCGCGATTGATCTGGCCACGCATAAGCCCGATGCCTGTCTCATCTGGCAGCGCCCGCAACATAGCGCACCGCTGATTGAGGGGCGCGATTTTGACTGGCAGGATTTGGAAAACGCCGCGCGCGCCGCCGATAATCGCGCGCCCTGCGTCCCCGTTGCCGCCACCGACCCGCTTTATATTCTCTACACATCCGGCACGACCGGTATTCCCAAAGGCGTGGTGCGCGATAATGGCGGTCATTTGGTTGCCCTAAGCTGGGCGATGGAAAATATTTACGACATTGGCCCTGATGAAGTGTTTTGGTCGGCCTCGGATTTCGGCTGGGT
>JAQWZC010000068.1 GCA_029253645.1 Alphaproteobacteria bacterium
CATATATTAACCGGCGCAGATGGGCATTTTTGCGCCGGTATGGATTTGAAAACAGTGGCGGGTGCAGAGCAAAACTTTCGCCCAAAAGCCCCTCGGTGAGGATCAGTATTGCTCCATAAGCCGCCTCCAAGAAGCTGTTCCTCAAGCGAGAGAAACTCTTATGTCCAACGGGGTTACTGATAAACCTTCGTTGAAACTCAGGCGTGTATAGGGGGGCATACCCGCCCTGTCAAAGGCTTTTTTCGAAAAACATGAAAAAAAGCCAAATTTTTTGTGTGGGCTTCCAATAGTAGGTCTTTCACCGCGCCACCCCCCATATATTGTGGCCTTGCGGGGCGGCCCAAAACCACCCGCACCCGCCATGAATGGTCTATTGACAGTAATTGCCGACACAGCCCATTTTGCAGCCAATGGATACACGACAAACACCACAGCCAGCACAAGCGCAAGTAGCCCTTTCGCCCCAAGAGGAGGCCGCGCTTCTGGCCCAGCAAGCCCGTCGGCGGCGCGCCCGTTTGCGCTTTACGCTGGCTGTTTTTGCCGGTCTGGCGATGATGGGATGGCTGGCCGGTCAACTTTTGGTGCCCGATATGCCGACCCCGGTATTAAGTGCCAAGCCCGCCCCATCCGCGCCCGCCTTGGCGACGCGTTGGGCATCGCTTGTGCCGATGCAGCGGAGTTATGAGAGCGATTCTCTTGTTGCAGGTGACAGTCTGGCCGCGCTTTTGGCGCGCGCCGGTATTGATGGCGTAGAGGCCGATGCCGCGCTTGATGTGCTGCGCACTCAATTTGACCCGCGCAAATTAAAAGTCGGTCAGAAAGTACGTGTCTTTAGCGAATGGCCGAATAATATCGCCACCGATAACACGGCAGAGAACGACACGAAACGCTTTGCCGGCTTTGATTTTATTCCGGAGCCGCGCCAAAGGCTGATTGTGCGCCGCACCGGCCATTTGGATTTTGATGTCGTTAAACAAGACCGCCCCCTTTCTGAACGTTTCTTCTTTACCGACACGCTGATTTCAAGCTCGGTTTATGAGGCGGCGCGCGGCGGCGGTATGTCGCCCAATTTGGTGGTTGAACTTATCCGGCTGTTTTCCTTCTCCATCGACTTTCAACGCGATATGCGCGAGGGCGACCAGCTTGAGGTTTTGTTTACCCGCCGCTTTGACGAAAATAATCAACTGGCAGAAGAAGGCGATATCATCTTTGCCGCGCTGACCAATCGCGGCAAACGCTATGCTTATTGGCGGCTGGCGCATGATGATGGCACGCATAGCTATTATGATGATGCAGGCCGCAGCGTGCAGCGCCTGCTCATGAAGACGCCGGTGGATGGGGCGCGGTTATCGTCGCGCTTTGGCATGCGCCGCCATCCTATTTTGGGCTATACGCGCCTGCATCGTGGGCTGGATTTTGCCGCCCCTCGCGGCACCCCGATTTATGCCGCCGGTGACGGGCAAATTGTGGCGCTGGGCCGCAATGGTGATTTCGGGAAATATATCCGCATCCGCCACCGCAATGGATATGAAACGGCCTATGCCCATATGAACGGCTATGCGCGACGATTGAAAAAAGGCGCGCGCGTGAAACAGGGGCAAGTTATCGGCTATGTCGGCTCCACCGGATTGGCCACCGGCCCGCATCTTCATTACGAAGTGCTGCGCCATAAAAAGCCGGTTAATCCGCGCGACCTTGAAGTGCCCGCGCAACGCAGTCTGGCCGATGCCGGTTTGGAAAAATTACGCACCGCCCAAAGCGCCATTGGCAGCCGCATTAATGCGCTGGCGACAGATGATAATCGTTTGCTTTCCCTGCCACGCCGCAGCGCCAATGCGGCACGTTAATGCGCGGTCTCAGCCTGTGGCTTAATGATAATGTCGCCGTTTTTCACGGCGATTAACAATCCGTTTTCATCGCCTGCATCGGCTTCAATATCCCCGCTTAAAAGCGTGTCCGCCAAGCGGTCTTGCACTTCATTTTGCGCCGTTTGCAGAGTTTGCCTGACGCGGTCACTATAGGTTTCGCCGTTCATAAGCCGTCTCCATTCTTATAAATCTGATATGGGAAAGCTTGAACGAAACAACAAGACCCGCCTATTCAGGGCGGGTCTCATCGCAACTTAAAATTTATAAAAGACTAATCCGTCACCACGGCGTTTTCGCCCTCAAGCGTATCCGTCGCTGCCGCTGCGCCATCCCCATCGGGCATGTCGGCATTGGCGATCGTGTCGCTTGGCTTGGCTTTGCGCTTGCGTCCCAGCGGGCCACGACGGCGCGATTTTGAGGCGTCTTTGCCCTCATCATCGCCATCATTGCCGCGCACCAAAACCAGCGGTTCGCTGCCATTCGTCTCGGCGGGTGCCTCATTATCTGACGCGCCATGCGTATCTTGGCCATTGGGTGCTGCGCTGCCATCAATCGGGGCAGCGCCATCTTCGGCGAAGCCATTATTATTGCCATGCGCAGTATCATTGCCGTTTTCGGCGGCGGCCTCATTGGCCTCGCTCGGCTGCGGCTGGAAGCTTTGCAGGATACGGAAATAATGTTCAGCATGTTGCTGATAATTTTCCGCCATCACCCGGTCACCGGCTGACATGGCGTCACGCGCCAGCGCCTGATATTTTTCATAGACCTGACTGGCTGTGCCGCGCACGCGCACATCAGGGCCATTACTGTCATAGCTGCGGTTGACGGGATTTTGTTGGCGACGTCCGCGCCCACGAGACCGTTTCATCTAACTTCCAATATCATTCTGTTGGCGACCGGTTGAGACCGGCCCTTCAGGTTTTGATTGTTGCGATGTGAAACTCCAAATGCCCTCATAGCAATAATTAGCTGACGTTTTGGAGACATTCACGAGAAGGGTTCAACGCCCTGCTCTTTGAACAGAGGCAACCTAGACGCTTGGCGAAATTATTGAAACCTTTTTTTTGTGTTTTTTTTCTTTATGGCTTTGCAGCGATAAGCACGCGGTCGCGTCCGGCCAAATCTTGCCGCCGCGCAATATCGACAAATCCCGCCGCCGCCAACAGCTTGCTAATGGCATCGGCTTGGGTGGCGCCGATTTCCAAAACCATATATCCGCCGCTTTTCAGCCTTTGCAAGCCGGGCGCGATAAGCTTGCGATAAGGGCCCAGACCGTCAGCCCCGCCATCCAACGCAAGGCGCGGGTCAAATAAACGCACATCCCTATCCAACGTCGCTATGGCGCGGCTCTCGATATAAGGCGGATTGGTGACAATCATATCAACCGGCTCATCTGCATTTAGCGGCGCGTCTGTCAACCAATCGCCGTGGCGCAAGGCGACGCGGCGGCGTATATTCGGTGCCAGCTGATGCGCGTTGCGCCGCGCCATAGATAAAGCGGCGCGGCTTTTATCAATCCCGACACCCCGCGCCAAAGGCCGCTCAGCCAAGAGCGTCAGCAATAAACAGCCCGAGCCGGTGCCCAAATCCATCAGCCGCAACGGCACGTTTTTGGGCAGCACGGCCAAAGCCGTCTCAATCAGTGTCTCGCTATCGGAGCGCGGGTCGAGCACAGAGGCGCTGACATAAAACCGCCGTCCCCAAAATTCCTTATGGCCGATAATCTTCGCCACCGGCATGCCGGTCAGGCGCAAGGCCAGCAGCGCGTCGGTCTCTTGAATAAGCGCGGCAGGCGCGTCTTGCTTGGCTTGCATGGCCAATGCGGTGGGTGACAACCCGCTCGCATGTTCCAGCAATAAGCGCGCATCCAGCGCGGCAGTGGCGTTTTGCGGCACATCCAAATGCTGCGTCATGCGACGCTGCAAGGCTTCAAAACTTAGGCTCGCGCTCACGCTGCGCCTTAATGTGTGTCATCAACCGCGGCGAGACGCTGCGCTTGGTCTTCGCGAATAAGCGCCTCAACCATTTCATCCAACCCGTCACCGGCCAGAATTTTCTCCAGCTTATGCAGGGTCAATGTAATGCGGTGGTCGGTAACGCGCCCTTGCGGAAAATTATAGGTGCGAATGCGTTCGGAGCGGTCGCCTGAGCCGACTTGGCTTTTTCGGTCGGCGGCGCGTTCGCTATCGGCGCGCTCGCGCTCGGCCTCAAATAGGCGCGCGCGCAAAACCTGCATCGCCTTGGCGCGGTTTTTATGCTGCGATTTTTCATCCTGCTGCGAGACAGTAATGCCGGTCGGTAAATGGGTGATGCGCACGGCACTATCGGTTGTGTTGACCGATTGTCCGCCCGGGCCGGAGGCGCGAAACACATCAATGCGCAAATCTTTTTCTTCGATTTTCACATCAACTTCTTCCGGCTCAGGCAAAACGGCAACCGTGGCGGCGGAGGTATGAATACGCCCCCCGCTTTCGGTTTCCGGCACGCGCTGGACGCGATGCACGCCGCTTTCAAATTTCAACCGGGCAAACACGCCCTTGCCGCGAATGGCCGTGACAACCTCTTTATAGCCGCCAATATCGCCCTCAGATTGGCTGATAATCTCAGATTTCCAGCCTTGCAAATCGGCATAGCGCGCATACATGCGAAATAAATCACCGGCAAAAAGCGCGGCCTCATCGCCGCCGGTTCCGGCGCGCACTTCGACAATCACGTTTAATTCATCAGCGCTGTCTTTCGGCAATAGCAGAATTTCCAAAGCCGCTTCCATATCCGGCAGGCCCGCCTCAATCTCGGCCAATTCAAGCGCCGCCAGCTCGGCCATTTCCGCATCATCGCCCTCTTTAAGCGCGCGCAAATCAGCCGCCTCAGACAGCGCATCGCGATAGGCCCGCACCGCCGTGGCCAGCGGGTCAATCTCGGCATATTCTTTCGATAGGGCAACAAAACGCTCGGGCGGCAATTCGCCGTTCATTTCCTCTTGCAGGGATTGGGCACGCGCCAAAATCGCGTCCAGCCGTTCAACGGGGAGCATGGCTAATTTCCTTCAGACTGTTTTTGCGCCGCCAATTCAGCGGCTTTATCTTCGACCAGCGCGACCAAATGATCGACCATCTCATCATGCGGTTTTTTATGGTCGGGGCGGCCCGCCAAATACACCATGCCGGCATCACTGCCGCCACCGGTAAAACCGATATCGGTTTCGCGCGCCTCGCCCGGCCCGTTCACCACACAGCCGATAATCGACAGGGTAATCGGCTCGGCAATATGCGCCAAGCGGCTTTCCAATTCCTCAACCGCTTTGATAACATTAAAACCCTGCCGCGCGCATGACGGGCAAGAAATAATCGTCACGCCGCGATGTCTGAGGCCGAGGCTTTTGAGCATTTCAAAACCGACCTTCACCTCATCCACCGGGTCGGAAGATAAGGACACGCGAATCGTATCGCCAATACCTGACCATAAAAGATTGCCAAGCCCGATAGATGATTTCACCGTGCCGCTCATCAGCCCGCCCGCTTCGGTAATGCCGATATGCAGCGGGCAATCCACCGCATCGGCTAATTTTTGATAGGCCGCAACCGACATGAAAACATCAGAGGCTTTGACCGAAATTTTATATTGGTCAAAGCCGTGTTTTTCCAAAAGGCCGACATGATAAAGCGCGCTATCCACCATCGCATCGGGGCATGGCTCGCCATATTGGTCGAGTAAATTTTTCTCCAGCGAACCGGCATTCACGCCAATGCGCATAGAACAGCCATTGGCTTTGGCCGCCGCCACAACTTCGGCGACGCGGCTATCATCGCCAATATTGCCCGGATTAATCCGCAGACAGGCCGCACCGGCATCGGCGGCTTCCAGGGCGCGGGCATAATGAAAATGAATATCCGCCACAATCGGCACATGCACGGCATTGACGATTTCTTTAAGGGCTTTGGTCGAGGCCGCATCGGGACACGACACGCGCACAATATCCGCGCCCGCTTCTTCCAAAGCCTTAATCTGGGCAATGGTGGCCGCCGCATCATCGGTCGGCGTATTGGTCATGGACTGCACCGCAATCGGCGCATCGCCGCCGACGGGAACATCACCAACCATGATTTGACGGCTTTTGCGCCGCTCAATATGTCGCCAAGGCCGAAGCATCAATATCTCGCTAACGCGATTTTGCAAAAATGGCGGCGCGCTCGATTTTACGCGCCGTCAAAATTTGACCGCGCCGACCGACAGCGCCGACCGCATTATCATTAACGAAGAACTCCAACGCTCCGGCATCGCGAGTGGCCAAAGTATAGCCATCGGGGCTTTCCAGTTTAAAGCCTTCGCCTTGTCGAATGATGGAGGAAAACAGCACCTGCCCTTGTGCGCTCTCAATACGCATCCAAGTGCGGCGCGAGGCGCGAATCTCAATATCGGCATCCTCAACCGGGACGGCCGCTATGGCCGCTGCGGCCGGCGTAGCTTGGGTGTCGAGCGGTTCAATTTCAGAAATCTCTACCGTCGCTTGCGTGTCTTGTTGCGCCTTTGCTGCGTCAGAGGCGGCAGACGGGCTTGCGGTTTCAACCGATGATGGGGCGGACGCTTTTGGTTTTGGATTTGTCGGACGCGCTACGGCCTCAACAGGTTGAGACGGAGCCGCGGTGATGCGCGTGTTTTTATCGTCACCCGCGCCACCGGCAATCAGCCAAAGAATATAGACGACAAACACCGCCATCACGCCAATGGCAATTTTCAAGGCGCCGGAAATCGGCTCCACATCGGTTTGCGGGTTCGGCCCTTGGTCTTCCAAATGCGGCACAGCTACCGCCGCCTTATAGCGCTCGATAAGCTCGCCCGCATTCAGTCCCAAATGCGTGGCGTAAGTGCGGATAAAGCCAATGGCATAAACACTGCCCGGCAGACGCTCAAAATCATCATTTTCCAAAGCCTGCAAATGGTCGGAGCGGATTTTCAGCAGGGCCGAAATATCATCCAGCGACGCGCCGGATGTTTCGCGCGCGTCACGCAAAACATCACCGATTTTCTCGCTTGCAGTGGCGGTTTCGCCATCAACCATAATAAACAGCCCTTTCGGCATTCCATTCAGTCGACATGATTATCACAACTTCACGCCCTGTGCATCTGCGATTTCGTGCATTAAAGGCCGCATGTTGATATGATTGGTCGCCAGGGCCTCATTCACCGCTTCTTGCAATCGCTGCGTATTGGCCGAGCGCACAGTGCGCTTCACCGGCCCGATAGAGGCTGAAGGCAGAGAAAAGCGGCGATATCCAAGCCCCAAAAGCGCCATAGCCTCCAAAGGCCGCCCGCCCAATTCACCGCAAATCGACACCGGCACATCATGCGCCGTGCATAATTCACGCACATGAGCCAAAAGCCGCATGGCCGGAAGCGATAGAAAATCATAGCGGTCACTGGTTTGCGGATTGCCGCGATCGGCGGCAAAGAAAAATTGCATCAAATCATTCGTGCCGACGGATAAAAAATCCACCTGCGGCAAGAGCCTATCCAATTGCCACACCAAAGCAGGCACTTCCAACATGGCGCCAATATCAATTTTTTCCGGCATGGGATGCCCGAAGCGCGCCAAGCGGTCGCGCTCGGCAAACAACATGTCACGGCTTTTGGTAAATTCCTCTACCGTCGTAATCATCGGGAACATGACGGATAATTTGCGCCCTGCGGCTGCGTGTAACAGCGCGCGCAATTGCACCCGCACCAGCGCCGGACGGTCGAGCGCCATGCGCGTAGCGCGCCACCCCATGGCCGGATTTTCTTCGCCCACCATACGCAAATAGGGCAGCACTTTATCGCCGCCCACATCCAGTGTGCGAAACACCACATCGCGGTCACCGACTTTATCAAGCACGGCGCGATAGACTTCTTCTTGCTCGCTGCGGCGCGGCAAACGGGCCGCCACCATAAATTGCAATTCCGTGCGGAACAGGCCGATATTCTCCGCCCCGCTATCGCCCAATGTTTCGACATCCACCATCAGACCGGCATTTTTATCGAGCCGCACTTTCTCGCCATCACGCGTCACGGCGGGCAAATGTTTTATCCGCGCATAACGCTGCATGCGCTTGGCACGCAAGCGGGCGCGATTGGAATAGGCTTCGACAATATCGCCGGGCGGATTGAGATGGGCTTCTTCACTATCCGTATCGAGAATTATTTCCTGCCCGTCTTGCGCCGCATTTACAATGCCGCGCGCATCACCAAGCATGGGCAGGTTTAAGGCGCGCGCAACAATCGCCACATGCGCGCCCAGGGCGCTTTCTTCCAATATCAGCCCGCGCAATTTTTTGCGGTCATAATCCAGTAATTCCGCCGGGCCCATGGTTCGCGCCAGCAAAATCGCATCGCGCGGCAGCTTGTCTTCTGATGCCAATTCAGCGCGGCCCGATAAGATACGCAGCAAGCGGTTGGATAAATCTTCAAAATCATGCAGCCGGTCGCGCAAATAAGCATCGCGCTGACCACCCAAACGCGCCCGCATGGCATTATTGACGCGCTCCACAGCCGCTTCCGCCGTCAAACCCGTGGCAATGGCATCGCGAATACGGCGCATCCAACCGCGGTCATTGGCGAACATGCGATAGGCTTCCAGCACCTGCAAATGCTCGCCCGCATGGCTCACATCCTCGGTCGCCAGCAAATCATCAACATTGCGCCGCAGCTTATACATGGCCGCTGACAGGCGCGCATCCTCATCATCGGCATCCTCACTGATAAGCCGCGTCACCTCGACACGCGGCTCGTGCAGCACGACATGGCCCATCGCCAAACCATCGGTCAAGCCGCGTCCGGAAAATATCCGCGCCGCGTCAGGGGCGGCATTGGCACCGGCCGTTTCCTCGCCACTGGCCGACAGCATTTCGGCCAAAACCATTGCCACGGTTTGCAAGGCCTCGACTTCTTGGTCGGCAAAATTACGCTTTTTAATATTCTGCACCACCAACACGCCGGTCACATCGCCGCCGCGCAAAACCGGCACACCGACAAAGCTGAGATAGGGGTCCTCGCCGGTTTCCGGACGATAGGCAAAACGCGGATGCGATGGCGCATCGGCCAAATTGAGCGGGCGTTTATGCTGGGCAATATCGCCGACCAAGCCCTCCCCGACATGCAGCACGGTTTGGTGCACCGCATCGGGGTTCAAGCCTTCCGTGGCGCATAATTCCAGCCCATCGCGGCCACGGCGCAAATAGACCGAGCACACAGCCGTATTCATGCTGGCGGCAATCAGCTGAACGATTTTATCCAAACGTTCTTGTCTGTCTCCGCCATCAGCCATGACTTGGCGGAGGCGGCGCAGCAAAATTCGGGGACCTTCAGCGGTTAGGGGCAAGGTATTTTTGCACGGGTTTGCTGCCAAGGGCAGTTTAACCGGCAACCTCCTCATCAAGGCCATAAGCAGCATGCAGCGCACGCACGGCAGGCTCTACATAATCGGCGTCAATCAACACTGAGATTTTAATCTCAGAGGTTGAAATAACATGAATGTTAATGCCCTGATCGGCCAGCACTTTGAACATTTTTTGTGCCACGCCCGCATGGCTTCGCATGCCGACACCAACAATTGAAATCTTCGCCATTTCCGGCGCGCTTTGCAACTGGCTGTAATCCAGACCGACTTTTTCGGCCTCGACCACTTTCACCGCGCGCTCCAATTCGTCTTGCGAGACAGTAAAGGTCACATCGGTGGTTTTGCCATCGGGCGACATGTTTTGCACAATCATATCGACATTCACCGCCGCATCGGCCAAGGGGCCAAAAATTTGCGCCGCAATGCCCGGCCGGTCCGGCACACCCAAAAGGGTCAGCTTGGCCTCATTGCGAGCATAGGCAATGCCGCTCACGATTTCATGTTCCATAATCTCGTCCTCATCACAGATAAGCGTACCGACGATATCATCCGGCGCCATATTTTTAAATTTCGCATCATCCGGCGCATCAAAGCTCGAGCGCACTTGCAAGCGCACATTATGGCTCATAGCCAATTCTACCGAGCGTGTTTGCAGCACTTTGGCACCCAAAGACGCCATTTCCAGCATTTCTTCGTAAGAAATCCGATTCATTTTTTGCGCCGCCGGCACCATGCGCGGGTCGGTGGTATACACGCCATCGACATCGGTATAAATATCGCATCGGTCGGCTTTCAAAGCGGCGGCCACGGCAACCGCGCTGGTATCCGACCCGCCGCGCCCCAAAGTGGTGATGCGCCCATTACCGCTAATGCCCTGAAACCCCGCAATCACCGCAACGCGGCCTTCGCCAAATTGCTCTTCCATTGCCGCGACATCGACATCCTCAATACGCGCCGCGCCATGCACATCGCTGGTTTTCATGGCGATTTGCCAGCCCAGCCAAGACCGCGCCGCAACGCCGACATCTTGCAAGGCCATCGCCAACAGGCCGACACTCACTTGCTCGCCCGCCGAGACGACGACATCATATTCACGCGCATCATGTAGCCGCGCAACATCGCGGGTCAGCCCGACCAGTCGATTGGTTTCGCCCGACATGGCCGAGACGACAACCGCGACTTGGTGACCGGCGTCAACCTCGCGTTGCACATGAGCGGCCACATTGCGGATACGATCAATATCGCCCACTGACGTGCCGCCAAATTTCATGACCAGACGTGCCATTATCTCTTTCGCGTTTTCTTTCGCTTCAATCGCGCCTATATAGGGCTTAACCGTGCGCCTGCATAGCCAAAAAAGGATGCCAAATGAGCGACAGCCAAACCACAGCCGATAGCGCAATAGACAGCGTCACCAGCACGATTGACCCGTCTGAGCTGGCCAAGTTTACCGCTATGGCCGCCGATTGGTGGAATCCCGACGGTCAATTCAAGCCCTTGCATAAATTTAATCCGACGCGGCTGGCTTATATTCGCGATAAACTGTGCGCGCAATTTGACCGCGACCCGCAAGCCGCACAGCCGCTTACAGGTCTGCGCCTATTGGATATTGGCTGCGGCGGCGGCTTATTGAGCGAACCCATGGCGCGTTTGGGGGCTAATGTGGTCGGGGCTGATGCAGCCGAGGCCAATATCAAAACCGCCGCCCTTCATGCCGCGCAACAAGGTCTCGACATTGATTATCGCGCCATAACGGCGGAAGCCCTCGTCGCCCAAGGCGAGGCTTTTGACGCGATTTTAAACATGGAAGTCATTGAACATGTGGCCGACCCGCAAGCCTTTATGACGGCATGTGGCCAATTGATGAAGCCCGACGCCATCATGTTTTTGGCGACGCTTAATCGTACATTAAAGGCCTTTGCGCTGGCCATTGTCGGGGCGGAATATGTGCTGCGCTGGTTGCCGCGAGGCACTCATGATTGGGAAAAATTCATCACCCCGAAAGAGCTGGAAAATATGGCCGCGACAGCCGGGCTTGAGCTTTATACCTCAACCGGTGTGAGCTTTAATCCGCTAACCGATAAATGGCGGCAAACCGGCGATTTGAGCGTGAATTATATGGGCGTGGCGCGCAAACAATAAAGCGCCGCTTGAAAATCCTAATCAGCCGTCTCCACCCCATCAGGCCCAACATATGTCGCGCCATGCTGAAGCGCCGGAATTTGTCGCCTTGCGCGGTCGCTCAAGGATATATCCACCTCCGCCATAATCAGCGCATCATCCGCATCGGCCTCGGCGATAATGCGTCCCCAAGGATTGATAATCAGACTATGGCCATAGGTTTCGCGGCCATTTTCATGATGCCCGATTTGCGCCGGTGCGACGATGAAACATCCGGTCTCAATGGCGCGGGCGCGCAATAAAACATGCCAATGCGCCGCGCCGGTTTGTTGGGTGAAAGCCGATGGCACAAATATCACTTGCGCCCCGGCCACTGCCAAACGGCGATATAGATTGGGAAAGCGCAAATCATAGCAAATGCTCAACCCCAAAGTGACACCCTGCACCTCAGCCGTCACAAGGGCTGCACCGGCTTGATAGGCGGCGCTTTCATG
>JAQWZC010000075.1 GCA_029253645.1 Alphaproteobacteria bacterium
GGATGCGGTGTGTGCTCGTAATTGTAGATTTCTTCCCATTTCAGCTCGATATAAGCATCAATCTGGTCATCATCCATCACACCACCTTTTTTGAGGAACTCGCGGTCTGCGTCGAGTGCTTCCATCGCTTCGCGCAATGAGCCACATACTTGCGGCACATTTTTCAGCTCTTCCGGCGGCAATTCATATAAGTCTTTATCCATCGGATCGCCCGGATCGATTTTGTTTTCGATACCGTCCAGACCGGCCATCATCATGGCCGTGAAGGCGAGATAAGGGTTGGCGGTCGGGTCGGGGAAGCGAATTTCAACACGCTTGCCCGGTGCCGATGTGGCAAACGGAATACGGCAAGAAGCTGAGCGGTTGCGGGCTGAGTAAGCCAGCAAAACCGGCGCTTCAAAGCCCGGGATAAGACGTTTGTAAGAGTTGGTTGACGGATTGGTCAGGGCATTCAGCGCGCGCGCGTGCTTAATGATACCGCCAATATAATACAGGCACTCTTGGCTCAAATCGCCATATTTGTCACCGGCGAAAAGCGGCTTGCCGTCTTTCCAAATTGACTGGTGGCAGTGCATGCCCGTGCCGTTATCTCCGGCAACCGGCTTCGGCATAAAGGTCGCTGACTTGCCATAAGCATGGGCAACATTATGCACGACATATTTGTAAAGTTGCAGGTCATCGGCAATGCTGGTCATGGTGCCGAATTTCAGGCCAAGCTCGTGCTGGGCAGCCGCCACTTCGTGGTGGTGCTTTTCAACGCTCATGCCCATTTCTTTCATCACTGACAGCATTTCGCCGCGCAGGTCATGACCGCTATCAACCGGATTGACCGGGAAGTAGCCGCCTTTGGTGCGTGGGCGGTGGCCCATATTACCGGCTTCATATTCAGTGCCTGAATTATCCGGCAGCTCGGTGCTGTCCAGTGCAAAGCCCGTATTATAGGGGTCGGTTGAGAAGCGCACATCGTCAAACACGAAGAACTCAGCTTCCGGCCCGAAATATACCGTGTCACCAATGCCGGTGGACTTCAGATATTCTTCGGCGCGCAGCGCGGTTGAGCGCGGGTCGCGATTATAGGCTTCGCCTGAATTCGGCTCGAGAATATTGCAGAACAGGGTCAGTGTCTGTTGCGCGTAAAACGGGTCGAGGCGGGCGGTTGATGTGTCCGGCATTAGCACCATGTCGGATTCATTAATGGCTTTCCAACCGGCGATTGACGAACCGTCAAACATTGTGCCCTCGGCAAAGAAATCATCATCAATAAGGTCGGTGTCGAGCGTAAGGTGCTGCATTTTACCGCGCGGGTCGGTAAAGCGAAGGTCAACATACTGGACATCATTGTCCTTAATCATTTTTTGAACGGTAGAAGCATCTGACATCTGAAATCTCCAAATCTGGTCAGTGAAAATTAAAACTTAAAGGGCTTCGTCGCCGGTCTCGCCGGTACGAATTCGGATAGCTTGACTGATATCCGACACAAAAATCTTGCCATCGCCGATACGGCCGGTTTCAGCTGCCGTCTTGATAGCCTCAATAGCCCCATCCAACAAGTCATCAGCAACAACGACTTCGAGTTTTACTTTGGGCAGAAAGTCAACGACATATTCTGCGCCGCGATATAATTCCGTATGTCCTTTTTGGCGGCCGAAACCCTTGGCTTCGACAACCGTAATACCTTGAATGCCCGCTTCTTGCAGTGCATCTTTGACTTCGTCCAATTTGAACGGTTTGATAATGGCCTCAATTTTCTTCATTATCGTCTCCTGACTATCTATCTACCCACCTTATGCAAAAACCGTGCCAATATAGGATGTTTCTTTTTCAAGGCCTCGCGCCCCAGGCGTCGATATTTCCGGCTCATTCTGCCTAATTTTTATACAGCTGATTAAAATTTAGCCATTTTCAGCAAAAAGCGCGCGCAATCGCATAATTGGCTTCAAAAGCGGCGCATGTGTGGATACACTCGCGCCAAATCGGGAGAACCTCATGCCACAAGATAATACACCCATTCTTATCGGTGCCGGACTGACGGTGCAAAAAGAGAAAGACGCCCAAAAAGCCAAATCACCTATGGCGCTGCTAGCCGAAGCGGGCGCGCGCGCCATTGTCGATGCCAATTTAGATAAAGCCAATATCGACACGGTGGCGGGCATCCGTTTTGTCACGGACTCGCCGGAAGGGCGCAATTTGCCCTTTGGCAAATATAATAATATCGCCCTCAGCGTTGCGCGCAGTATGGATATTGAGCCGCAACAATCCTTGATAGCGGCGACCGGCGGCAATAGCCCGCAAATGATGATTAACGAATTGGCCGAGCGCATCTCAAATGGTGATGTCGGCACGGCCATGCTGGTTGGCGGTGAGGGGCTTGGCTCTATCATGCGCGCGCTGGGGCAGGGCGTTGACCATACGAATACGCCCGGCTGGAATGATGAGATTGACGGCCCGCGTGAGGAAATCGGTGTTGAGAAGGATGGCTGCTCGCCGGTTGAGCGCCGCCATATGCTGTATTATCCGGTCAATTATTATCCGATATTTGAAAACGCGCTGCGCCATCATTTGGGCCGCGATATGCCGACCCATATGCAAAAGTTGGGCGCGCTGATGCAGCCCTTTACCGAAGTGGCCGCGCAAAATGAGTTTAGCTGGTTTCCGGTGGCCCGCTCGGCTGAGGAAATCGCCACGGTCAATGAAACCAATCGGCTGGTCGGCTATCCCTATCCGAAATATATGAACTCGGTCATTCGCATTGACCAAGCCTCCGCCGTTATTCTGACCTCGGTCGGCAAAGCCCGTGGGATGGGCATTGATGAGAGCAAATGGGTTTATTTGCACGGCTGCGCTGAGGCCAATGATATTTGGAACCCGATTGAGCGGCCTGAATTACACCGCAGCCATGCGATGAACGGCATGGCCAAATTGGCGCTGAATATGGCGGGCTGGGGCGTTGATGATATTGATTATTTCGACCTCTATTCCTGTTTCCCCGTCGCCGTTGAAGTGGCGTGTCGGGAAATGGGCATTGATGAAGACGACCCGCGCCCCTTCACCGTGACGGGCGGCTTGCCTTATTTTGGCGGGGCGGGCAATGCTTATACGCTGATGTCCGTCGCGCAAATGGCGCAAAAGCTGCGCGCCAATCCGGGCAGTAAAGGTTGTTGCAACGGCAATGGCTGGTTTTTGACCAAGCACTCATTAGGGCTTTATTCCACCACGCCGTTTGAGGGCAACTGGCAGCGCGAAGCGCCCGGCGTCTTGCAGGGGCAAATTGATGCGATGGATAAATTGCCGGTTGTTGAGGAAGCCAATGGTCGCGGCACGATTGAAAGCTACACAGTGGCCCATGTCGCGGGCAAGGATGCTGACGGCATTCTCATCGGGCGCATGGATAGCGGCGAACGCTTTTGCGCGCATATGACCAAAGAAGGCGGGCAAACCGAGCGGCTGATGGCTGAGGATTGTATCGGCATGACGGGCAGCTTGGCGGTCAATGACAGCAAGC
>JAQWZC010000100.1 GCA_029253645.1 Alphaproteobacteria bacterium
GCTTGCGCTTGCGGCTGGCGTCACCGCCATAGCATTTCGCCGTCACATCTTTTCTGAGCGCGGCAATGGTTTCGCGCGCAATCACCTTGCCGCCCAATGCCGCTTGAATGGGAATTTTGAACAGATGGCGCGGTATCAAATCCTTCAGCCGCTCGCACATGGCGCGGCCTCGGCTTTCGGCATTATCACGGTGCACAATGGTGGACAGCGCATCGACCGGCTCGCCATTGACGAGAATGGCCATTTTGACCAGATCGCCGGTGCGATAATTGGCCATTTGATAATCAAAACTGGCATAGCCGCGCGTCACGCTTTTCAGCCGGTCGTAAAAATCAAACACCACTTCGTTTAACGGCAATTCATATTCCAGCATGGCGCGCGACCCCGCATAAGACAGATTTATCTGCCGACCGCGGCGGTCTTCGCACAGTTTCAGCACCGCGCCCATATAATCATCGGGCACTAAAATGGAGGCGCGAATCCAAGGCTCGTCAATATGATCGATTTTGACGATATCGGGCATGTCCGCCGGATTGTGCAAATCCTCGGTCTCGCCATCCGTCATATGCAATTGATAAACCACAGACGGCGCGGTGGTGATGAGGTCAATGTCAAATTCGCGCTCAATACGTTCGCGAATGATTTCGAGATGCAGCAGCCCCAAAAAGCCGCAGCGAAAACCAAAGCCCAAAGCGGCGGAGGTTTCCATTTCAAAATCAAAGCTCGCATCATTGAGGCGCAGCTTGGCCATCGCCTCGCGCAAGTCTTCAAATTGCGAACTATCGGTCGGAAACAGCCCGCAAAAAACCACGGGCTGCGAGGGCTTAAAGCCCTCCAGCGCGGCGGCGCAGGGGTTTTTATCCTCCGTCACCGTATCGCCGACACGGGTATCGGCCACTTCTTTAATGGCCGCGGTGAAATAGCCAATCTCGCCCGCGCTCAACACATCCACCGTGTCGCGCTTGGGTCGAAACACGCCGACTTGGTCCACCGGATGCGTTGCGCCGGTGGACATCATGCGAATTTTCATGCCTTTTTTCAGCGTCCCGTCAATCACCCGCACCAGCACGACCACGCCCAAATAAGCGTCATACCAGCTATCGACCAGCATGGCCTTCAGCGGCGCTTCCGCGTCACCCGCAGGCGGCGGCAATTGCGTCACAATGGCCTCCAGCACATCATCAATGCCGAGGCCGGTTTTGGCGGAAATATCAACACTGCCTTGCGTATCCAGCCCGATGACATCCTCAATCTGGCCTTTCACCCGCTCGGGTTCGGCGGCCGGTAGGTCAACCTTGTTCAGCACCGGCACAATATCATGGTCAACATCAATCGCCTGATAGACATTGGCGAGGGTTTGCGCCTCAACGCCCTGGCTGGCATCAACCACCAAAAGCGAGCCTTCACACGCCGCCAAAGAGCGGTTTACCTCATAGGCGAAATCGACATGGCCAGGCGTATCAATCAGATTGAGCTGATAGGTCTCGCCATTCTGTGCGGTATAATCCAGCCGCACGGTTTGCGCCTTAATGGTGATGCCGCGCTCGCGCTCAATATCCATATTATCCAGCACTTGCTCAGACATTTCGCGCGCACTCAGGCCGCCGGTCAGCTGAATAAGCCGGTCGGCCAGCGTCGATTTGCCGTGGTCAATATGGGCAATAATCGAAAAATTACGAATATGGTCTTTGCGCGTTAAACTCATGACAAGCGATATAGCACTCGCACCGCCTGCCGCCAATGCGGCATTTGGGGCTAACCCCGCAGCTTACCGCCTGAGGCTTTTTCCACAGCGGCGGTGACTTTCTCGGCGACCGCCTCAATCTCGGTATCGGTCAGGGTTTTGTCTTGCGGTTGCAAGGTGACTTCCAGCGCTATGGATTTCATGCCTTCGGGCAGACTGCCGCCTGCAAATAAGTCAAACACGCGCACGGCCGTAATCAGTTTTTTATCCGCCCCTTTTGCGGCGCGCACCATATCGGCAGCGCGCGTGTCGGCGGCCACTTCAAAAGCGAAATCACGAGTCAGGCTTTGCAAATTGGACAGCGCCAAAGCGGGCCGCGCAATTTCAGCTTTGGCTTTGGGCGCCGGCACAGTATCGGGCCAGACCTCAAACGCCGCCATAGGCAGCGTCATGTCAAAGCCTTGCAGCAGCGCCGGATGCACTTCGCCAAACACCGCCATCGGCTCGCGCGGATTGCGCGCCAAAATACCCGAGCGGCCCGGATGATACCAATCAATGCCGCTTTCGGCCGGAATGGGCAGCACTTGCAAACCCTCAACCGCCACGCCGCAAGCCGCCAAAGCGGCCTCGGCATCGGCGCGGGCTTGATAGGCATCGACGTTTTGCGCCGCGCCACGCCAGTTTTTGGCTTGTGCCAAACCGGCCCGCAAACCGGCCGCCGCAAAACGCTGTGCGCCCGGGGTCGGGGCTTTAAACTCGTGGCCCAGTTCAAACAAATTAATTTGCGCTGCACCTCTATCGGCATTTCTTTGCGCCGCCGCCATCAGCCCGGGCAAAAGCGAAGGCCGCATATGGCTCAATTCCGATGAAATCGGATTGGCCAATTCCAGCCCATCGGCGACATGAAACGCTGTGGCCTGCGCCTCAGAAATAAACGACCAAGTCACCGCCTCAACCAGACCGCGCGCCGCCAAAGCACGGCGCATCAGCGCGGCGCGGCGTTGGTCTAGTGTCAGGGTCGGCTTGGCCACACCCTGATGGCGCGGCAGCGGCGTGGACGGCACTTCATCCAGCCCATAAATTCGCACAATCTCTTCGACAATATCCGCGCCATTAGTGTCGCCATCAATATCAGGCCGCCAGCTTGGGGCCGATACCTGCCACATATCGCCTTTTTCAACGCCAAAACCCAGCTGTTCCAAAATTGCCTGCATCTCGTCTTCGGCAATCTCAAGGCCGGTCAATTGCTGCACGCGCTGCGGGTCAAAACGCACAATATTGGTCGTATCGGGCATCTCTCCGGCGGTGACGGGCGCGCATATTGTGCCGCCGCATATCTCGACAATCATCTGCACCGCCAGCGCCAAGCCGCTTTCTACCGAGGCCGGGTCAACGCCGCGCTCGTAACGATAGCGCGCATCGCTGTCAATATTATGATGCCGCCCCGATAGCGCAATCGCCACCGGGTCAAACCACGCGCTTTCAACCAGCACATTTTGCGTGTCACTTGTCGAGCCGCTTGCCAGCCCGCCCATAATACCGGCCAGACCAAGCACACCTTTTTCATCGGCAATCACGCAATCCGTATCGCGCAATTCATAAGTCTCATCATCCAACGCGATAAAGCTCTCGCCGTCTTTGGCTTGCCGTGAACTCACCGTGCCGCTCAGCTTATCGGCGTCATAAACATGCAAAGGCCGTCCGCGGTCGTAAGAAATATAATTGGTGATATCGACCAGCGCATTTATCGGCTTCAGGCCAATCGCACTCAGCCGCGCCTTCAGCCAATCCGGGCTTGGCGTATTTTTGACGCCCTCAATGCGGCAGGCAGCAAAAATCGGGCAGCTATCACCGGCCACGGCCAATGTCACATCGCTGTCTTTATCGGCTTTTATCGCTGTCACAGGGTCGAGCTTTAACGTGCCCAGACCGGCAGCCGCCAAATCGCGGGCAATGCCGCGCACGCCCAAGCAATCAGGGCGGTTCGGCGTGATGCCGATTTCAATCATCGGGTCATCAAGCCCCAAAGCGGCGGCGGCTTGTGTGCCAATTTTCGGCGCATCACTTAGCTCAATAATGCCGTCATGGTCGTCACTCAGCCCAAGCTCCGCCCCCGAGCACATCATGCCACGGCTTTCAACACCCCGAATTTTGGCCTTGCCCAGCACCATGCCATTGGATGGAATGACCGCGCCCTCTTGCGCCAAAATGCCGATGAGACCGGCCCGCGCATTAGGCGCACCGCAGACCAGCTTTTGCTCGCCCGCGCTCGATTTCACCGTGCAGATTTGCAAGCGGTCAGCCTCAGGGTGCGGCTCCGTGGCCAGAATTTCCGCCACTTCAAAATTGGCCAAAGTCTGAGACGGGTCAATAAGGTCTTCGACCTCAAGGCCGATAAGCGTTAGCTTATCGACAATCTCAGCCAGCGACGCTGTGGTGTCGAGATGGGTGTGCAGCCAAGCGAGCGTGAATTTCATGCCAGCGCTCCTATGATGCCGAAGTCAGAGTGGTGAGGGATTTATTCGACAGGCCACCGGCCAGACCGGGCACATCAATCGGCACAAAGCCATAATGTTTCAGCCAGCGCAAATCAGCCTCAAAGAAAGCGCGCAAATCGGGCGCGCCATATTTCAGCATGGCCAAGCGGTCAATGCCCATGCCAAAGGCAAAGCCCTGATATTTTTCAGCGTCAATACTGGCATGGCGCAGCACATGCGGATTGACCATGCCCGAGCCGCCAATTTCCATCCAATCATCACCCGCACCGACAACCAGCTTGTCGCCATCTCTATGGCATTGCATGTCGATTTCCATGCTCGGTTCGGTGAACGGAAAATAGCTGGGGCGAAAACGAATAGCGATATTCTCAACTTCGAAAAACGCCGCCAAAAAGGCTTCCAGCGTATGTTTCAAATGGCCCATATGGGTGGTCTCATCAACCACCAGCCCCTCAACCTGATGAAACATTGGCGTATGGGTTTGGTCGCTATCGCAGCGATAAGTGCGGCCCGGCGCGATAAAGCGGAAAGGTGGCCCGCCCGCATCGCCCTGCCCGTTCATCATGGTGCGCACTTGCACCGGCGAAGTATGGGTGCGCAAGACAAGCGGCGCGCCTTCTTCTTCGGCCTGCATATAGAAAGTGTCATGCATTTGCCGCGCCGGATGCGCTTCGGGAATATTCAATGCGGTGAAATTATAAAACTGGCTTTCTATATCCGGCCCTTCGGCGACATCAAAACCCATATCGGCAAAAATCGCGGCGATTTCTTCCATCACCTGCGCTACCGGATGAATGCGCCCCTCAAATTGCGGGTCGGCCTCAACCGGCAGGGTCATATCCAGCGTCTCCTCAGCCAATCGGGCATTCAGCGCGGCGGCCTCAAGCGTCGTCTTTTTATCGGCAATGGCCGCAGCAATCGTGTCGCGCAGCACATTAAACAGCGGCCCAGTGAGCTGGCGTTCTTCCGGGCTCATGCCGCCCAATGTTTTAAGCAAGGCTGAAACCGAGCCTTTTTTACCCAGCGCGCCGACGCGAACCGCTTCCAATGCCGCCGCATCCTCAGCCGCCCCAATCGCGGCCAAAATCTCGGCTTCCAGTTTTTTAGCGTCTGCGCTCATTTTCGCCCCAATAGTCTCGGCTTCGGTTTGGTTAAAAAAAACCCACCCGCATCGGTTCAAGCATAAGCCTGTTAAAGATGCGGGCGGGGAATATGTTGCAGGGGTGCGCTCACCCCGTCAAATGCTTTTGGCGTTTTGCCGTTTAAGCGGCCAGCGCCGTGCGGGCTTTGCCCACCAAGGCTTCAAAAGCGGCCGGTTCATGCACGGCCAAATCGGCCAGCACTTTACGGTCCACTTCAATACCGGCTTTTCCCAGCCCATTGATAAACTGACCATAGGCCAGCCCATGCGCGCGGGAAGCGGCATTGATGCGCTGAATCCACAAGGCGCGGAAATTACGCTTGCGCGCGCGGCGGTCGCGATAGGCATATTGACCGGCTTTCGTAACAGCCTGCTTGGCTATCCGAATGGTATTCTTGCGGCGGCCATAATAACCTTTTGCCTTGGAAAGAACTTTTTTGTGGCGTGCATGAGAAGTCACACCGCGTTTCACACGAGACATATCTTCTCCTCCTTAACCGTTGGGTAGGAATTTACGCACGATTTTTGCATCCTGCGGCGACAATACTGTGGTGCCACGCTGGTTGCGAATCTGCTTGTTTGAACGCTTGATCATGCCGTGCTGTTTGCCTGCCTGACCTGCGCGTACCTTACCGGATGCCGTCAGCTTAAAGCGCTTTTTGGCCCCTGATTTGGTCTTCATTTTGGGCATTTCGTCTTCCTTTCAAATTTCGGCGCGAAAAATTTACATCCCTCACGCCCACCATCACAATGGTGAAAAAGTCGTCAACAACCTGCTTGGCAGCCCTTGTCAGCCAGCCGGTCGGCTTTAAAACGCCTATGCGCCCAAAGCAGCGGGTGTTATACGCGATAGACGGCAAATTGCAAGCCTTGCCGTAGGGTTTTAGGGAAACGAAAAAAATGCCACAGACCGGCGCAAAGCCTCTCACCATTGCCCATCGCGGCGGCGCCGATTTATGGCCGGAAAACACGCTGGAAGCTTTTGAAAAAGCAATCGCGCTGGGCGTGGATGGCATTGAATTTGACGTGCAATTAAGTGCTGACGGGCATTTGGTCATTCACCATGATGGGCGGCTTAAGCCCGCCGCAACGCGGCTGGGGGGCGTTTTTTTGACAAAACCGACACCGCCGATAAACAGTTTGAGCCTTGCCGCGCTGCAACAATATGATGTCGGACGCTTGGCAGATGGCTCTGACTATGCCGCACGGCGGCGCGGGCGCGCCCACATTGACGGCGCGCGCATTCCCACATTGGCCGATTTTGAGCGCCTATTGACGCAAACCAAGCCGGATTTTCGCGCCTATACGGAATTAAAAACCGATATGGTGGATGCGGGCCAAGCCGAGGCGCTGGCAGCGGCCTATATTGACGCGCTAAAAACCGCGCCCAATGCCGACAAACATTTAATTGTGTCATTCGATTGGCGCACCATTAACGCCGTGCGGGCCGCCTTTCCAGATATGCCGCATGCTTATACCACAATGGGTTTTGCCGAAACCGACCCCGACCATGCCAGCGCGGCGCAAGATAAGCCGGATAGCATGGCGGCCCGATTGCGCGCTGCATCAAAAAACGGCGCGCTTTGGTGGGGCGATATGGATTGGCGCGATATGGAAGGGGCCGACCATGGGGCGCGGGTTTTGCGTGCCATTAAAGCCGGCGGCGGCACCGGATGGTTTGCCGATGCACAGGATGTGACGCCCGACAATATGGCCTTGGCGCATGATTTGGGGTTAAGCGTGTCGGCATGGACCGTCAATCAGGCCGCGCAAATGCGCCAAATGGCGCAATTGGGCGTTGGCGCCATTATCACGGACCGACCGGATATTTTGCAAAAATTGTAAACGGCAAAACCGATAATGCGGCTTATTTCGGGGCCAGCACCATAATCATTTGACGGCCTTCCATTTTCGGCATGGCCTCGACTTTTGACAATTCATTCACATCATCACGCACGCGGTTCAGCACAACCATGCCAAGCTCTTGGTGCGCCATTTCGCGCCCACGAAAGCGCATGGTGACTTTCACCTTATCGCCGCCTTCGAGAAATTTGACAACATTGCGCATCTTCACCTCATAATCATGAGTGTCGATATTGGGGCGCATTTTGATTTCTTTGACATCAACGGTTTTTTGACGCTTGCGCGCCTCGCTGGCCTTTTTCTGTTCTTGATATTTAAGCTTGCCATAGTCGAGGATTTTACAAACCGGCGGCTTGCCATTTGGCGAGACTTCGACCAAATCAAGGCCGCTTTCTTCCGCCATGGCCAGCGCCGTATCGGTATCAACGACGCCCATTTTTTCACCCTCTGCTCCAATTACCAGCACTTGCGGCGAGGTAATCATTCGATTGACACGCGGGCCGGTCTGTCGAGGCGGCTGCGCGGCGTGTGGTCTACGTGCTATGGCTTTGCTCCATTAAAAATTGCCATGCGGGCCATATGTGACCCGAGAAAAATAGGTTTAGGGGCAAATCCGGCGGTGTCAACTGCCAATCGCTTTATTGCGCCTGCGTGTCACCCAAACCCTGCCGCCAGGGCGGGCGCGGCCATACCAAATATTTCAGCCAATAGGGCTGCGCCATGGCTTGCACCACAACATCAAAACGCCGCCAAGAAATGCGGCGCATTAAGGCCATAAATCCGCGCAAGCCCAGCGGCGCATAAATCCAAACCTCATCGGCGGCGGCGGCGCTCCGGCGATTGGCTTCATCGGCCAAAACCGTTAGCGATGCGGCCTGCGGATAAAGCGTCTCAATCGCTTCGCTTAAGGCCGAAGCCGACATGCCCAGCCCGATAAGCAGCACGCCGCCCGGCTCTTTTATCGGCCTTTTGGCGCGCCTCACCCGAGCAATTCCTGATAAACATTCAACGTGCGATTGCACATGGCGGCGCTGGTGTAATTTTCCAATATATTGGCGCGGCCATTTGCACCCATTTGCGCCAATGCGTCGGGCGACATGGCCAGCGCCGCATCTATCGCCGCCGCCAAAGCCGCCGCATTATTTATCGTCGCCAGCCATCCCGTGCCGCCATCCGCAGGCGCGCTGGCCTTAATGGTTTCACGATAGCCACCCGCATCAGAACCGATAACCGGCAGGCCTGCGGCTTGCGCCTCAATAATGGTGCGCCCGAAAGGTTCGGGGCGAATGGTCGGCACAATGGCCAAATTGGCCGCCGCATAAGCTGATGCCATATGCGTCTCCAGACCGGTCATAACCAGCCTGTCGCCATAGCCCAAAGCCGCCGCTTGGCTTTTCAAAGCGGCCACATAATCCTCGCGGCCTTGCGCGCTGCCGACCAAAACCAGTTTCGGTTTGAGAACCGATGTCAAAAGTCCCAGCGCGTCAATCAGCACATGCTGGCCTTTTAAATGGGTGACACGCGCCGGACACAGAATGACGAAGTCACTGTCATTGACCCCCCATGCGGCGCGTTTGGCAGCTTTATCGGCAGAGGAGAAATTCTGAGGTGCCAATGCTTGCGCGTCACAGCCGCGAGGAATCACCCGCAAGCGCGGCCGCGCCCAAGGATAGACGGCCTCAATGCGCGATGCGGTAAAATGCGAATTGGCAATGCTGACCGCGCCGCGCACCAATGATGAATTATATAAGGTTTTGGCTTTCGGCTTTTCATGCACGGTGGAATGAAAAGTCGTGACATAAGGCGTCTTGGTGCGGTTTGCGGCAAATAAAGCCGACCAGCACGGCGCGCGCGAGCGGCCATGAATAAGGTCAATTTTTTCGGTTCGCATCAGCTTGGCCAAACGCCCGACATTGCGCCACATGGTTAGCGGATTTTTTGAGGCCACAGGCAGATGAATGACCGTACCCCCCGCCGCCGTGATTTTGGCTTCCAATGTGCCGCCTTGGCTGGCCACCACAGCCCGGCCACCGGCTTTGACAATCGCTTCGGCCATTTCAAATGTCGTGACTTCTGCGCCGCCGGTTTCCAATTGCGGCACCACTTGCAATATGGTGCGGCCGGTCAAATCGACCGGCGCGGTTGACGGCATGTGAAAACGGTTCGACATACATCTGTTCCTATCGGGGGCTCCGGCAATCTCCGGGGCACTCACTATGTCTTTATCGTCATTTGCGATAATTCCCAAATCATCTTGCCCAAATCATCTGAGAAGATAAGCTAAGATTATGGAATTTCTCGACCGCCCCGATACACCAAACGGCCCTCAAAAACTGGCCTATCGTCAACAGACCGGCAGCGGCACCGGCCTGGTGTTTTGCGGCGGCTTTCGCTCAGACATGACCGGCACCAAAGCCAATGCTCTGGCCGATTGGGCAACCGCCGCCAATCGCCCTTATACGCGCTTTGATTATTTCGGGCATGGCGCATCAACCGGTGCCTTTACCGATGGCACAATGAGCCATTGGCGCGGCGATGTTCCCCATATTCTTGAGCATTTATGCGATGGCCCGCAAATCTTGGTCGGCTCCAGTTTCGGCGGCTGGCTGTCGCTTATGGCGGCGCTGGACCGGCCCGACAAAGTCGCCGCATTGGTGCTTATTGCACCGGCGGTTGATATGACCGAGCGCCTGATGTGGGCGCGGTTCTCCGATAAGGCGCGTGAAAAATTAAGCGATGAGGGGCTGATTTATGACCCGTCGCAATATGATCCTGAGGGATATCCGATTACCAAAAACCTTATTGAAGACGGGCGCGCCCATCTCATGCTCGACAAAAAAATAAAAATCGACCTGCCGGTGCGTGTGCTGCATGGGCAAAAAGATGATGCCGTGCCATGGGAGTTATCGCTCGAATTGGCGGCGCGCTTGGCGAGCCCAAATGTGGAATTGCATTTTATGAAAAGCGGCGACCATCGCTTATCCGAGCCGCATGAGATTGCGCGACTGATTGATTTGATTGAGACGCTGCCGGTTTAGCTGCCGCTAAAACGCCTCGGCCTCATAAAGCGCCTTCAGCCCGTCGCGATAATTCGGATAGGCCAGCTGCACCCCAAGCTCCTGCTTGATGCGGTCATTTTTGAGACGTTTATTATCGGCATAAAAACTCTGCGCCATAGGCGATAAGTCAGCCGCCTCGAATTTTATCACAGGCGGCGGCGTCACCCCCATAAGCTGCGCCGCATAGGTCACGACATCTTGCGGCGGCGCGGCTTCATCATCGCACAGATTATAAGCGCGTCCGGCATGAGGTCGTGCCATTGAGGCACGTAAAATTTGCGCAATATCGACAACATGAATCCGCGAGAAAACCTGACCCGGTTTTTCAATGCGCCGCGCCGTGCCGCGCTTGAGCGACGCCAATTGATTGCGCCCGGGGCCGTAAATACCGGCCAGGCGAAAATAATGCATTGGCAGGTTCAGCGCATCGGCCAGCGCGCCCCATGCGTTTTCCGCATCGACACGGCGTTGCCCGCGCGCGCCGATTTTTTGCGCCGGTGTCTCCTCATCAACCCATGCGCCTTGATGGTCGCCATATACGCCGGTGGTGGATAAATAGCCCAGCCATCTCATCTGCGCGGCGCATGAAGCCAGCGCTTCTTTCAAGAGCGGCAGAGCCGGATCGCTGGTTTCATCGGGCGCCGCGGATAATAAAATATGGTCAATACCGGCCAGCGCATCGCCCGATAAGGGCTGCCCATCCAGCAAAAGCGGCGTGATGCCGTCGGCTTGCAATTGGCGCGCTTTCTCGGCCGTGCGGCAGGTCGCTGTCAGCGCAAATCCTTCCGCCGCCAAAAGCGGGGCCACATGCGCGGCGCAAAAGCCGAAGCCGAAAAATAACATGCCTTTTATTTCGCCTGAATCACTCATTCAATTTCCCAATTGTTCCAGTTCTTCGTCTACGAGCGGGCCGCGCGCACCGACCATATTAAGAATCTCCGCGCC
>JAQWZC010000106.1 GCA_029253645.1 Alphaproteobacteria bacterium
CGGCGACCCAAGGCCAGCAAAATGCCTAAGGGCAAGGAGGCAACAATGCCGGTCACCGCGACCACCAATGTCACCAGCAGGCCGCCCCAATCGGTTGTGTCAACTTCGGCCAGCCCCAACACGCCACCGGTCAGCATGATGAAAGCGAAAACCGGATAAAAGCCGAGCAGGAAAATCATATTGGCGCGCTTATGGCCGATGGTCGGCATCAGCATTGGCACGAGGCCAATCAGCCCCGCCGCGAACACTAAATCAACGCGCCAGCGCTCGGCTTCTGGATAACGCCCATAAATAAATTGGCCGAATTTGGCCTCAATGAAAGGCCAACACGCGCCCTGCACTTCTTTCAGGCAGGCCGTGCGGTCTGTGCCGCTAAAGCTGGCATCAATAATCGCCCAGCCAAATACCAGCTTGGTAACATAAAGAATAATCGTGATGGCCAGCACGGTCAGCGCGGTATCGAATTTGGTGGCGAACAGATTTTCACGCGCCCAGCCGACAAAGCCCACCGTATTGGCAGGTGCCGGACGCGGCGCGGTTGGTGTCCAACTATTCATCGTTTTTTCTCATCCGGTTTGCGCTCATGTGTTTTGCCCCACAAGCGCAATGCGTTCATTATATCGGTTCATCGCGTAAGACGTCAGCAGGCTGAGGCTCAGATAAATAATCATGGTAATGAAAATAATCTCAACCGCTTGACCGACCTGCGTCAGCGTTGTGCCGGCAAAAACCGATACAATATCGGGATAGGCAATCGCCACGGCGAGGGATGAGTTTTTGGTCAGATTGAGATATTGGCTGGTAAGCGGCGGAATGATGACGCGCAAGGCTTGCGGAATAACCACCAGTCGCAGCGCGGTATTATCGGGCAAGCCAAGTGCCGCCGCCGCCTCGCGCTGGCCTTTCGACACGGACTGAATACCGGCGCGCACAATCTCGGTAATAAACGCCGCCGTATAAAGGCTGAGGGCCAAAAGCAGCGCGACAAATTCAGGAATAACGGTGATGCCGCCGCGAAAGTTAAAGCCCTTCAAGGCAGGCACATCGAGGCTGAAGGGCACACCGGCCATCAATGCCGCCGCGCCAAGAGAGGCAACCGCCACCATTAAGAAAGGCCGCCATATCGGCATCAGCGCCCCATCGGCCAGACGCGCCAAGCGCGCCCGACGGCGCAGCCCCATAAAGGCGGCAAAACTGATGCCCAGTGCGGCTGCATACCACCATGCGCCGCTTGTGGCCTCGACCGCCGGAACGACAATGCCGCGATTGCTGAGAAAAAATGTATCGCCCAGCGACACGGCTTTGCGCGGGGTCGGCAAATTGCGGAGCACGCCGAAATACCAAAACATGATTTGCAGCAGCAGCGGCACATTGCGGAAAATCTCGACATAGACCATCGCCGTTTTATTAATCAGCCAGTTGCGCGACAGCCGCGCCACGCCGAGCGCAAAGCCCAATAGGGTCGCAAAGAAAACGCCCAGCACGGAAACCAGCAGCGTGTTCAACAGCCCGACCGCCAAGACGCGGCCAAAGCTGCTGTCTTCCGTATAGTCAATCAGCGTCTGGTTAATGCCGAAACCGGCGCGTTCCGACAAAAAGCCGAAGCCCGAATTAATGTTCTGGCGTTCCAGATTGCTCTGCACATTGGCGACAAGCCAAATCATGGCGAGCAGCAAAGCGCCCAGCACCGCCGCCTGCATAAGGACGTCACGGCGCAAGAAGCGGCTTTTCAAATTGTCGATAAGAGAGGCTATTTTCGGCTCCTAGCGAATGGGCGGCGCATATTGCAGGCCGCCATCGGTCCATAGCGCATTATAGCCGCGCTTAATACCAAGCGGCGTTTTCACACCGACATTACGCTCAAAAATCTCGCCATAATTGCCGATTTGCTTAATGGCTTGCCGCGCCCAATCGGCGGGAATGCCGAGATTGCGCCCAAATGTGCCATCCTTGCCGAGCAGGCGCTTAACCGATGGATTGGATGAATTGCCCATGCTGTCGATATTTTGAGAGGTCACGCCCAGCTCCTCCGCCGCGACCGTGGCATAATGAACCCAGGCAACAATATCGCCCCAATTATTATCGCCCTGCCGCACGGCAGGCCCGAGCGGTTCTTTGGAAATAATCTCCGGCAGCACAATATGGCCCTGCGGATTGGTCAGCTTGAGGCGTTGCGCGTAAAGCGCCGAATGGTCGGTCGTATAGGCATCGCAGCGACCCGAATTATAGGCAGCCACCGCCTCATCGGCTTTTTCAAAAGCGACAATCTCATATTGCATATTATTGGAGCGGAAATAATCCGCCGCATTCAGTTCTGTCGTCGTGCCCTGATTGGTGCAGAGGGTTGCGCCATCAAGCTCGGTCGTGCTGCTGACGCCGAGGTCGGCGCGCACCATAAAGCCCTGCCCGTCATAATAATTCACGGCGCGAAAATCGACACCCAAAGCCGTGTCGCGATGCATTGACCAGGTTGTGTTGCGCGCCAGAATATCCACCTCGCCGGATTGAATGGCGGTAAAGCGCTCTTTGGCGGAAAGCGGCGTGAATTTGACTTTCTTGGCATCGCCAAACACCGCCGCGGCGACCGCCTTGCAAAAATCGACATCAATGCCGGTCCAATTGCCCTTATCATCGGGATTGGAGAAACCGGGCAAGCCTTGCGACACGCCGCATTGCACATGGCCGCGTTGCTTCACCACATCCAAGGTCGAGCCGGCAGCCTGCGCCGACATACCGGCCAGCATAGGCATCAGCCCGAAAACCAGCGAAACAACCCCGATAAAAGCCTTGCGTTTGATTTGCATATCAATCCTCATTAGCGAATAATGTGCGAACTCTAGCATTTCTTGGCAGAAATAAAACAAGGGAAAGATAACAGGTGAAAGACGAAACCAAAATTGTGACCACGGGGCGCGACCCGAAGGCACATGCCGGTGCCGTCAACACGCCTGTCTATCACGCCTCCACCATTATCTACCCGTCGCTGGCCGCCATTCGCGGCAAAGAGGCCATGCCCTATACTTATGGACGTCGCGGCACGCCCACCACCGCGGCCTTGCAAGAGGCGATGAGCGAACTTGAGGGCGCAGACGGCACAGTGCTGACACCATCGGGAGCCTCTGCCGTATCGCTGGCGATTATGAGCGCGGTCGAGGCCGGGTCGCATTTGCTAATGGTCGATAGCGTTTATGAGCCGACCCGCAAATTATGTGACCGCTTGCTGACCCGCTTTGGCATCGAGACGCAATATTATGACCCGCTTATCGGCGGCGAGATTGCGACCTTGCTGCGCGATAATACGGCGCTGATTTTTATGGAAAGCCCCGGCTCGCAAACCTTTGAAATTCAAGACGTGCCCGCCATTGTCGCCGCCGCGCAAAAGGCCGGTGTCAAAACCGCCATTGATAATACATGGGCGACACCGCTCCATTTCCGCCCGCTTGACCACGGCGTTGATTTCTCAATTCTCGCCGCAACCAAATATGTGGTCGGCCATGCCGATGCCCTGCTCGGCACAGTGGCAGCCAAGGGCGATAATTTTAAGCATTTGAAAAATGTGCATGGCCAAATCGGCTATAGCGTCGGCCCCGATGATGTGTTTCTCGCCTTGCGCGGCTTGCGCACCATGCCGACCCGCATGAAACAGCATCAACACGCGGCGTTGGATATTGCGACATGGCTGCAATCGCTCAATTTCGTGCGCACCATATATTACCCCGCCCTGCCCGATGCGCCGGGCCATGAGTTATGGCAGCGCGATTTTAGCGGCGCGGGTGGTTTATTTTCCATTGAGCTTGAGCCGTGCAGCGAGACGCAACTCGCCGCCATGCTCGATAATATGCGCCTATTCGCGATGGGCTATAGCTGGGGTGGGTTTGAAAGCCTGATTTTGCCTTGCGAGATTAAGCGCACGGCCAGCCCGTTTGAAACCGATGGGCAAATGCTCCGCCTCAATATCGGGCTGGAGCATGTCGATGATTTGAAAGATGACTTGCGCGACGGCTTTGCCCGCGCCGAATATGCGACTTAATATCTGGCTTAATATCGACCGGGCACAAAATTATCGGCCAAGTCTTCAGCCTTCACAATTTGCTCGACACTCATATTCGCCGCCATTTCTTCCAGTGCCTTATTGGCGAAAGGCGCAAAGCCCTGATCGCGCGACAGCAGGTAAAACTTATAGGCTTCGATTTTATCAACCGCGATGCCGTCGCCGGTTTCCAGCATGGCCGCAACATTAAACATGGCGGCGGGCATGCCCATATTGGCGGCGCGCAAATATAACTTGGCGGCTTTCTTGCGGTCTTTCTTTACGCCCGTGCCGTAATCATAAAGCGATGCGAGGTCGGTAATGGCGCGCGCATCATTGCCCTTGGCGGCTTGTTGCAGATATTTAAACGCCGCTTTGATATCGCGCTTGACGATTTTGGCGTCGAAATATTCTTCGCTCAGACGATAGGCCGAGCCGCTATCACCGGCGGCGGCGGCCTTTTTCCAATACTCAATGGCTTCCAAATAATGGCCGCGCTGATAAATATCCAAACCCTCGCGCTCGCTATAAGCGGCGGCAAATTGCGTTGCACCGACGCTAAGCGCGACGGCCAAAACCAAAGTTTTCATCTGTTTCATCATGCTTCCATCCTGCCTTTAATCATGGCAAAAATTTGACCTATTCCTTATATCCTACTTATCCGCTAAATAAAATTTAGTAAACCGGCGAAAGGAAGCACCGTGCTACTCGGCATTATTTGCAATCGAAAAAAACACCTTGTTGATGAGTTGCAATCAGTGACGCATATGTATCTCGAAGGCGTCGCCGAACATATGAATGTGCAACCCGTGCTTATTCCCGCGCCGATGAAGAACGGTCGCTTTCAGCCCGCCCCGATAATGGACCGGCTCGACGGTATTTTGATGACCGGCAGCACCAGCAATGTGCATCCGTCGCGCTATGGGCACGAGGAAACCGAGGCGCATAAGCCTTTCGATTTGGCGCGAGACGACGCCGCCTTTCAGCTTTTCGATATGGCGATTGAGCGCGATATGCCGCTGCTGGCTATCTGTCGCGGCTTTCAGGAATTGAATGTTGCCTGTGGCGGCACGCTGACCCCCACTGTGCACGAGATTGACGGGCGCATCGACCACCGCATGCCCGAGAGCGATGATGTGGATGTGAAATTCGGTGTGCAGCATCGCGTCAATTTCACCCAAGGCGGATATTTGCATGGCCTGCTCGGCGCACAAGACGCGGCGGTTAATTCTTTGCATTGGCAAGCCGTTGACCGGCTCGGCGACAAGCTCGCCATTGAAGCGCAAGCCGAAGACGGCACGGTGGAGGCCGTGAAGCATACCGAAGCTGAATTTTGCGTTGGTGTGCAATGGCATCCTGAATATCAAGCCGGAGAAAACATCATCTCCGCGCCCCTATTCGGTGATTTCGCGCGCGCCATGAAAGCCTATGCCAATGGCTGATTTGGTGATTGCTGCCGGTAAAACCGCGCTGGCGCATATCCGCCGCAACGGCCTGTCGCCCGACGATATCAGCGCGATTTTCGGCGCATCGGGCGCGGCCAAATGGCTGGCCATTGCCGGTCTTGACAATAAGATATTCGCGCAATTTATGACGCAGCGCACGGCCAAGACGTTGGTTGATTTATTCGGCACTTCAGTCGGCGCTTTTAAGCTGGCGGGTGCGGCGCGCAGTGATGCCGACACCACGCTCAAAATTACGGCGGATGCCTATATCGCGCAAAGCTATGAAGGCGCGATTGATTTTTCATCCATCGACAAGCAAACCGATATTGTCTTTGAGACATTTATGGGCCACGGCCATGGCGGCGATATCAGCAAGGGCATTGCCGAGGTTTTGGCCAATAAACAATATCGCCTGCATATCGGCACAGTGCGCTGCCATGGCTGGTTGAATGGGCCGCCGCGCCGCCAAGCCTTGGCGCTTGGGCGCGCCGGTCTGCTCTCGCTGGTCACTGACCGCCACCTTATCGGCTCTGTCGAGCGGGCGATTTTCTCAGACCCGCGCAGCGATATTCAATTGGTGGCGCGCGATGGGTTTCCGGTTCGCCACGCCACGCTGACGAACGAGAATTTTGCCAAAACCTTGCGCGCTTCCGGCGCCATTCCGCTTTACATGAAGCCGGTGCAATTGGCCGAAGACCCGCAGCATTTTTACCATGATGGCGGCATGTTGGATTATCACCCCGTGCCGCACAGCTTCTGGCCGGAGACCGAGGGGCTGGTACTGTATCCGCATTTTTACGACCATTTCAAATTGCGCTGGTTCGACAAGTTTTATCCTTGGCGCAAAGTCGCCGCGCGCCATCTCGATAATGTTGTCATGCTCGCACCGTCTCGCGATTGGGTGAAGGCCCTGCCCGACGGCAAAATCCCGTCACGGCAAGACTTCCCGAAATATCGCAATAATGAAGCTGAACGATTTGAGAAATGGCACGACGTGGTGCGCCGCAGCCATGCGCTGGGCGAGACCTTTATTGATGCCTGCCAAAGCGGCAAAATCAGCGATATGGTCGTGCCGCTTTAGTCCAACTCGCGCACGGCCCCGCGGTCGGCACTGGTGGCAAAAGCCGCATAGGCTTTCAGCGCTTTAGACACGGCGCGCTCGCGCTTCTCAGCCGGTTTCCAACCCTTTTTATCCATCGCCTCACGGCGCGTCGCCAGCACATCATCGGCGACATTCAAATTAATGCTGCGATTGGGAATGGAGATGACAATCTCGTCGCCATCCTCAACCAAACCAATCAGCCCGCCATTGGCCGCCTCAGGGGAAACATGGCCGATAGACAGGCCCGATGTGCCGCCCGAAAAACGCCCATCCGTCACCAGCGCGCAGACTTTATCAAGCTGTTTGGATTTCAAATAGCTGGTCGGATACAGCATTTCCTGCATGCCCGGCCCGCCTTTTGGCCCCTCATAGCGAATGATAACCACATCACCCGGCTTGATATTATCATTGGCCATAATCGCATCAACGGCGGCATCTTGGCTTTCAAACACCCGCGCCGTGCCGGTGAATTCGTAACATTCCTCGGCCACGGCGGCGGTTTTCACAATGCAGCCATTTTCGGCCAAATTGCCGTAAAGCACGGCGAGACCGCCATCTGTGCTGAACGCGCTATCGGCGTCGCGAATAATGCCGTTTTTGCGGTCATCATCAACATCGTCAAAGCGGCGGCTTTGGCTAAAGGCGATTTGCGTCGGCACACCGCCCGGCGCGGCGCGATAAAATTCCAATACTTCCGGCGACACATCGCCCGCAATATCATATTTGGCAATCGCCTCGCCCAATGTTTTTGAATGCACGGTCGGCTGGTCATCATGCAGCAAACCGGCGCGCGACAGCGAGCCAAGCAGCCCCATAATACCACCGGCATTATGCACATCTTCCATATGCACATTCGGCACGGCGGGCGCGACCTTGCTCAGCACCGGCACTTTGCGCGACATGCGGTCAATATCTTTCATGGTGAAATCGACCTCGGCCTCATGCGCGGCGGCCAGCAAATGCAGCACCGTATTGGTAGAGCCGCCCATGGCAATATCCAGCGCAATGGCGTTTTCAAAGCCGTTAAAATTGGCCATTGAGCGCGGCAGGACGCTCTCATCCTCGCACTCATAATAGCGTTGGCACAACTCAACCACCACATGACCGGCCCGCTTAAACAGCGCCTCGCGGTCAGCATGAGTGGCCAGCACCGAGCCATTGCCCGGCAGAGAAAGCCCGATGGCCTCGGTCAGGCAATTCATGGAATTGGCGGTGAACATGCCCGAGCATGAGCCGCATGTCGGACAGGCCGAGCGTTCAATCTCGTCAACCTGCTCATCGGTATAGCTGTCATCGGCGGCGGCGACCATCGCATCAACCAAATCAACGGCGCGCTCTTCATCTTCCCAGACCACCTTGCCCGCTTCCATTGGGCCGCCGGACACAAACACCGCCGGAATGTTCAGGCGCAGCGCACCCATCAACATGCCCGGGGTAATCTTGTCGCAATTCGAGATGCAAACCAGCGCATCGGCGCAATGGGCATTGGCCATATATTCCACGCTATCGGCGATAATCTCGCGCGATGGCAGCGAATACAGCATGCCGTCATGGCCCATGGCGATGCCGTCATCCACGGCAATCGTGTTGAATTCTTTGGCGACGCCGCCCGCCGCTTCAATCTCGCGCGCAACAAGCTGGCCCAGATCTTTCAAATGCACATGGCCCGGCACAAATTGGGTAAAGCTGTTCACGACGGCGACAATCGGCTTGCCGAAATCACTGTCGCCCATGCCGGTGGCGCGCCAAAGTCCGCGCGCGCCGGCCATATTGCGCCCATGTGTTGATGTTCTACTTCTCAGTTTTGGCATCTTGTCACCTAAATTTCCAATTGCGCTTGTCTTACCGCTTCTGCCGCTTCAGGGCAACCAAGGCGATGTAATTTGGGCTACGCAACCTCCTCAAAAATATGTAAAATACGACAAAACAAGAGGAGAATACCCGATGCAAGAATACACAAATCTCGGTGAAGCCATTATGGCGACCCAGCCAATTTGGCTCATCACCTATTTATATGTTTTGGTCGCGGCCAATCTTGGCGCGATTTTCTTTATCGCCAAGCGCACGCCGCAGGGCTGGCGTCCGCGCTATGAGGCGATTGCCATTATCGTGGCGTTTCTGATGGCCGGAGAATTTATGGACTATCTCTACGCCGAATATGGCTATGTGCGCCTGCTTGGTTTCGCCCATATTGTGTTTTGGACGCCGGTCTATGTGTGGATTTTCACCCATCGCGAAGATTATAAGGTGACGCCCTATTTCGCCAAATTTGTGGGTTTTTATCTGGTGATGGCGGGGATTTCGCTGCTTATCGACTTCATTGATGTCATCCGCTACCTGCTCGGTGAAACCGGCTCGATGATATAGGCAACACCAAAATCGGGCAAAGAAAAACCACCGGCAGGCATGGCCCACCGGTGGTTCGAAAAAAGGCCCTAAGGCTTAGCTTTCTTCTTTAGGCGACCAAATCGCGCCCATCATCATCACGGTGATGACAGCCAAGAACAAATAGGCCGGTGCGGCGATGCCGCTCGGCTCGGTTGTGCCGACAAATTCGATAAAGCCATTGCCGACCGTGGTCAGCTCTGTGCCGCTGGCACGAAGCTCGGACAGCGCATTGGCGGTTACCGGATTATTGTAGCTGGCGAAGGTCCAGATGCCATAAACGAAAAACACATTGAGCAGGCAAAATGCCGTTGAAAGCACTTTTGCTAGCATGTTCGGCGCTTCGCCACTCACCGGTGTGCGTGTTTGAATAGCCGTACGCAATGACAACCAAATAATCAAAACACTGGCAATGATCATCAGACCATTGCCGATACGTGCAGATTGGTAGAGTGACCAAATTTGAAATTCTTCCATTTTCCCCTCCAAAATCAGGAATTAATATAAGTCTTAGTTAGTGGAAAAACGCTAAACAGTGTTCAGCGCAAACCAACCCAAAAAAACTGTTTCCTTGACCCCGCCTTATGGCCGCCTTCGGCTTTGACTCCTTGGCATTAAAGCGACCAGTAAGATTTTTGCGGACATTATTTTTTTCTGTGGCAGACTGCTTTTCGAAAATGAACACAAAAAATGGGAGCCATTTATGAGCCACAAACCTGTATGCCTCATCCTCGGTGCCGGTGCCGGAATTGGCGGCAATGTCGGCAAAAAATTTGCCAAAGAGGGATATCACACAGTCTTGGCGCGGCGCAGCGATGAGGATGGCCTCAACAAGCTGGTAGGCGACATTCAAGCGGCGGGCGGCAGTGCATCGGGGCGCTTGCTCAACGCCATTGAGGATGACGCGATTGAAAATCTGATTGTTGATGTGGAGCAGAATGAAGGGCCTATTGAGGTTGTGCTGTTCAATCTTGGTGCGCAATTTGGCGATCGCAGTTTGGCAGAAACACCGCTCAAATTATTTGAGATGGGCTGGCGGCTAACCAGCCTCGCCCTGTTTCGATTGGCCAAAGTTCTCGCGCCCATTATGGAAGCGCGCAGCAGCGGTAAAATTCTTGTTACCTCCGCCACCTCGGCCATGCGCGGCAATGCCGGACAACACGCCCACGCCGCAGCCATTGGCGGGCGGCGGCTTTTGTGCCAATCGCTCAATGCCGAACTGGGCATTAAGGGTATTCATATTTGCCATATTTATATTGATGCGGCGATTGAAGCGCCCGACACAATCGGCAAATTGCTCGGCCCAGAGAAATATCAAAAATTGCTGGAAGAACGCGGCAATGGCAAAGACATGCTTGTCATTCCGGAAAAAGTGGCAGAAACTTATTATCACATCGCGCATCAGCACCGCTCGGCTTGGAGTCACGAGGTGGATATCCGCCCCTACTCTGAGCAGCCTTGGTGGAACAATTGAGTGGAATAATTAGGCGATGAAATGAGGGAGGAAAAACATGGCCATAACAGTTGAAAAATCCGACGCCTCATGCGGCGCGCTGGTGGGCGGCGTTGACCTGACGCAAGACATCTCCGCCGATTTGGCCGGAGAATTGCGCGCCATTTGGCTGGAAAATAAAGTCATCGCCTTTCCCGACCAGAAGCTGAGCGATAATGACCTTGAGCGCATCACTCTCTCTTTTGGCGATTTTGGGGAAGACCCGTTTTTCGGCCATATTGACGGCCATGAAAACATCGCCGCCATTCAGCGCAATGCAGATGAAACCACGCCGATTTTTGCTGAAGCCTTTCATTCCGATTGGAGCTTTTTGGCCGTGCCGCCTGCCGGAACCTGCCTGTTCGGCATCACCATTCCACCGCATGGCGGCAACACATTGTTTGCCGACCAAGTGGCGGCCTATGAGCAATTGCCCGACGCAAAGCGCGATATTGCAGATAAAATCACCGCCATTCATTCCGCCGAATTGGGCTATGCGCCGACTGGCGCCTATGGCGATGACGACCAAGATAGCGGGCGCTCGATGAAAATCATTCCCAGCGAAAAGGCTCGCGAGAAGCGCAAACATCCTTTTGTCCGCACCCATCATGAGACCGGCAATAAGGCGCTGTTCTCATCGGCGGCCTATATTCAGGGCTTTACCGATATGGCGAAGGAAGAAAGTGACGCGCTGCTAATTGAGTTTTACGGCCATCAGACGGATGAGGCGCTTATTTATTCGCATAAATGGTCGAAAGACATGCTGGTGATTTGGGATAATCGCTCATTGCTGCATGCCGCGACGGGTGGCTATGACGGCCATGACCGCTTGCTGCACCGCACGACGATTGCCGATACGCGGTTTTAACCGAAACGGGAAATTTAGAACTTAGAAAATCCGGCAGTTTTCCGCTGGTCGCGCCACCAATTTCCTCATCAATTTGCCCCGCCGGCTCATGGCCGGAGCCGGTCACTGCGCCTTGCCTGTAACGCGTCCCGCTCTAAATCTGAGCTAAGGTTGGGAGTTATTTATGAGACATATTCTGCGCCGCATTTGGGTCGCTCTATTGATGGTGACGCCGCTCTTAGTGCTGCTCAATTTATTATTATTGGGTATGCGCGCCGCGGACTGGCAGCCGAAAGCCGCAATCGCCGAGGCGGCGCTATATGACACGGAAATTATTCGCGACGCATATGGCGCGCCGCATATTTATGGCAAGCGCGATGCCGATGTCGCCTTTGGGCTGGCCTATGCCCAGGCCGAGGACGACTTTCAGACCATGCAGCAAATGATACCGTTTTATCGTGGTGAATTGGGCCGCGCTATCGGCCTTGATGGCGCGCCCATTGATTATTTGGTTCATTGGCTCGATGTTCAACGCCATGTGGAAGCGCATTATGAGGACGCCCTATCGCCGGAAATTCGCGCCCATTTAAAAGCCTACGCTGACGGACTGAATTATTATGCCGCGACCCACCCTTTCGAGGCCGACCCGCGACTGTTTCCGATAACCCCACAAGACCTGACCGTCGGCTTTTCATTGCAGCATCTTTTGTTTTACGGATTTGAAAGCCACATCACCGCCCTATTTGCGGCCAGCCCGCAGCGCGAATTGGCGCGCGCACCCAATGCCGCCGCCCTGACCCGCCATATTGGCGCAGCCGGTCTGCCGGTCGGCTCCAATGCCTATGCCATCAACCCCGCTAAATCGGCCGATGGCGCGACGCGCATTATGATTAACTCTCACCAGCCGCTTAACGGGCCGGTGGCATGGTATGAGGCGCATGTGAAATCCGATGAGGGTTGGGATATGCATGGCGGCGTGTTTCCAGGCATGCCGTTTATCGCCAAGGGTTTTAATCCGAATTTCGGTTATGGCGTTACCGTCAATAAGCCCGACCTTGTTGATGTTTATAAGCTGACGCGCGACCCTGAAAACAACAATGCCTATCTGCTCGACGGCGCGACGCGCGATTTTGAAAGCCGCCGCCATTGGCTGAAGATTAAGGTACTGGGTAATTTTTACCTGCCCGTGCCGCGCAATTTGCTGAAGAGCGAACACGGCCCGGCGCTTGAGACCGCGCATGGCACTTATGCCGTGCGCTATGCCGGTATGGGCGAGATGCGCCAGCCCGCGCAATGGATGGCGATGAATAAGGCGCGCAATCTTGCCGAGTTTAAACGCGCTATGGCGATGCAGGCGATTGTCTCCTTTAATTTTGTCTATGCTGACCGCGAGGGGAATATCCATTTTCTGCATAATGGCCGTATGCCTGAACGCGCCGCCGGATGGGATTGGCAAAAATATCTGCCCGGCGACCGCAGCGATTTAATTTGGCAGACGCAAATCGGGTTTGAGGCCATGCCGCAAATCGACAATCCGTCGAGCGGTTATTTGCTGTCCACCAATCAAGACCCGTTCAAGGTCACCGCGCCAAATGACAATCTCAAGCCGGGCGATTATCCGCCGAGCTTGGGCCTCCAAACCCGCATGACCAATCGGGCTGACCGCGGTCTGGCCATGTTTGCCGAAGCCGGACGCATGACCGAGGCCGATTTCATCGCCGTTAAATGGGACAAGTTTTACCACCCTCAATCGCGCGCCTTTAAATATGTGCGCCGCATTGCCGAGATGGAATTTGACGCCGGTTCATTACACGCGCAAGGGCAAGAATTGCTGAACACTTGGAATGGCGAGACCGCGCTTGATAACCGCCAAGCGGCGTTGGGCGTATGCTTGTTATCGGAAGAATGGATTGCCGAACAGGCCAGAAAGCCCGCGCCGGAAATCGCGCCGATTTACGACAGCTGCCTTGACGATTTAATGCGTGATTTCGGGCGGCTTGACCCGCTTTGGTCGGCGCGCAACCGCTTGATACGCGGCGCGGCTGATTTGCCACTCGGCGGCGGGCCGGATGTGCTGCGCGCCATTTATGCCCTGCCCGAACCCGATGGGCGTTTAAAGGCCGTGGCCGGTGACGGGCTGATTGTCTATACGGCGTGGGATAAAAACGGCAAGCAAAGCGGCGCGATGGTGCATAATTTCGGTGCTGCCAGTACGCGCCCGCAATCGCCGCATTATGCTGACCAAGCCCCGCTTTATGCGGCGGAACAATTACGCCCTATCGCCCTTACCCGCGACGCCTTGGTGAAAACGCAGCACACCATCACCCGTCTGCCGCTTGATTAGCGCCGCGCTTGCTCCCAATCGAGCAGTGCGGATTTAACCGCAAGACCCCAGAAATAACTGCCCAGCCCGCCATCATGCGCCAAGACGCGATGGCACGGGATGATGAAAAATATCGGATTTTTGCCAACCGCCGAGCCGACAGCGCGATTGGCTTTCGGCTTGCCGATTTTGGCCGCCGCCTCCTTATAACTCGACACCCGCCCAAACGGGATATCCAGCAAGGCGCGCCAAACGGCAAGCTGAAACGCCGTGCCCTTCAGATGCAAAGACAGCGGCTGAGGCGACGCGCCAAAAAACGACAGGGCGGCGGCATGATGCGGTGAGCTTTGCTCAACCAAGCCCGTCGTCATTTTATGATTCGCCAATTCCTTGGCCATGCGCGTCATGGCAAGGCCATCTTCATCAAGCCAAATATGCGACAGCCCGACCGGGCTTGCCGCCAGTAAAAGCCGTCCAAACGGACTATCGGCATGGGCGATATGCAGCACCTCAGGCGGCGCGGTCATCGGCGTCAGGGTTATGTAATCTGCGGGGCGCATTGGCTTCTCCTTTTCTTTAAGGATAACCGACCGGCAGCGCGCGGGCGAGACGCATCTTGCGCCTGCCCACAGCTTTGGGTAAACCGCTTTTATGTTGAGCCGAAAAAAGCTGAAGCTGATTGCCGCCCTCCTCGCCTTTATGGCGGGGCTGGCCTTGGCTTATGAAGCCATCAGCCATACCGATTTTTATCAAGAGCTTGAGCGTCTCAATTTAGACAATCACCAGCATTAAGCGTGGCCGCTAGTCACCCGCCTCAAACAAATAGCCGAGGCGTGGATAATGCACCAGAACTTCACAGACTTGCGCGTCCCTGCGTTTAACCGCCAGCGCCTCAGCCGTGGTCCAGACAATTTCGCCTTGCGTAACTTCTTGCCCATAATCATCAGGCCGAATGGCAATCATTTGCCCGACCGGCAAAGCCGCATCTTCTATCGCGTCAGCAGGCGGCGTAAAATCGGGCGTCGCATCATTGGCAATGGCCAGCGCGTCAGAGGCCGCCATATCGCTGCGCTGCCCTTGACCCATATCATTAATGCGCGCCAGCCATGTTTCAATCGCCTCATGCTTGGCCAATTCAGCCGCCAAGCTAGGGGCATTGCGCGCAAAATTCAGCACATGAAACACCGCCGCATCGGCGAGGGTAAAGCGGTCGCCCAGCATGAAAGCACTGCCGGTTAATTGGCGATTTATCATCTGCAAACCCAACACAAATTGCGCCTTCACATGCTCAATCGGCAGCGCCGCCGCCATCACTTCGGGGCGTTGCATGGCGGCGCGGTCTGACAGAAAATCATCCGGCACTAATGCGCTAATCTCAAAAATGCTCGGCCCCGCCGCATTGGCAAATAAGCGGTGGTCGGCCCAATCGGCAATCAACTCAGCCGCGCCCAGCAGCGCGGGCGGGGTTAATGGCGTCTCGGGAAACCGCTTTTCCAATTCGCGAATAATCAGCTTGGTGTCGCAATAAATATGCGCGCCGATTTGCATCACCGGAATTTTGCGATAGCCGCCGGTCAGCGGCGTAAGGTCTGGCTTGGGTGCCGTAATCGGCTGGTCAACCGCCTGCCAGGCGATATTCTTATGGGCGAAAATACTGATGACCTTTTTGGAAAAAGGCGACATCTCATAATGGTGCAAAATAATATCAGCCACGAACCGGTCTCTTTCTATTTTACGTTAAGCGGCGGCGTCGAAATAAGGACGCTCACCGGCAATGGTGACCCGCTCCATCACCCGCACATCGGGGAAATAATCGGAGGCTGCAAAATGCTGGCACGAGCGATTATCCCAAAACGCCAACGAACCGGGCCGCCAGCTAAAGCGGCATTGCACCTCGGGGTTCCACGCGGTTTTGTAAAGCGTATCGAGAAGCTGTGCACTCTCCTGCGGGTCCATATCAATAATATGGTCGGTGAAAGCGCCATTCACATAAATCAGCCGCTCTTTAGTTTCCGGATGCGTGCGCACCACCGGATGCACCATAGGCGGATATTTATCATGCAGCTCTTCGGCCTTTTTGCCGAGTCGACGGGCAAAGACGCGGGCAATATCATGCGAGGCGGAGAGATTTTCAATCTTCTCCTTCACCTCATCCGACAAGCGCTCATAGGCGATCACCATATTGGCAAATAGCGTGTCGCCACCGACCGGCGGCAATTCAATGGCGCGCAAAATAGAGCCGAGCGACGGCGCTTCGCGCCAGGTCACATCAGAATGCCACATATTCTCAGAGCCGCGCGATTTCGGCCCATGGGCGATACGCAGCACTTCAGGGTCGGGCTGGTCTTTCGGTGTCGCCGGATGAACTTCCAAATCACCAAAGCCATCGGCAAAGGCGATATGCTCCTCGCGGCTTAGGTTTTGATCGCGGAAAAACACCACGCGATATTTCAACAGCGCAGCGCGCACCTCAGCCGTCAGCGTCTCATCCGGCTTCGACAAATCGCACTCAAGCAATTCCGCGCCGCAAGCCGGTGTCAGTTGCTGCACCCGAAAACGTGTAAATTCAGACATGTCTATCTCCCCCAATTTGAAACGAGTTTGCGACTAAAAATTATGGCGGTCAATCACCTAAGCGCCTCTAATTGGCTTCTAATTAGGGCTGCATTTTGTTAGTTTGATGGCTAGCAAACCAAGAAAACGGAAAAATCATGAGCGTTGTTGTTATCGGGGCCGGTCAAGCCGCCCTTCAAACCATTATAAGCCTGCGCCAAGGCGGCTATGAGGCGGCCATTACGCTGGTCGGTGATGAGGCTTATTTGCCCTATCAGCGCCCGCCGCTGTCAAAAGCCTATCTCTCCGGCAAAATGGAACGCGAGCGGCTGTTTTTGAAGCCGGACGCATTTTACACCGATAATCAAGTGACACTGAAACTCGACACACGCGCCGACAGCCTCGACGCGGCGGCAAAATCGGTGACACTGAGCAATGGCGAGACGCTGGCTTATGAATATGCGGTGATTGCGACGGGCAGCCGCCCGCGCTTGCTGGATGTGCCGGGCCGCCAATTGGATAATATTTTTGACCTGCGCGGCATGGCCGATATTGACGCCATGCAACCGCTTTTTGTCGAGGGCAAAAAACTGCTGGTTGTCGGCGGCGGTTATATCGGGTTAGAGGCCGCCGCAGTGGCCGCCGCAATGGGTATGCGCGTTCATGTGCTGGAGGCCGCGCCGCGTCTTTTGGCGCGTGTCGCCGAGCCTGAAATCTCGGCATTTTATACCCGCCTGCATAAAGATAATGGCGTCACTTTGGTGACTGACAGTCAAATGACCGGCTTTGTTGGTGACAATGCCGTGCGCGGCGTTGAGATGGCTGATGGCAGCGTGATTGACGCCGATATTGTGATTACCGGCATTGGCATTTTGCCGAATATCGAGATTGCTGAGGCGGCCGGTCTGACGGTTGAGAATGGTATTGTGGTGAATGAGGTCGGGCAGACCAGCGACGCGCATATTTTTGCCGCCGGTGATTGCACCTCGCACCCCAATGATTTGCTGGGCCACACCATGCGGTTGGAAAGCGTGCCGAATGCGATTGAGCAAGGCAAGGCGGTGGCTTCGGCCATTTGCGGCGCGCCCAAACCCTATCATCAAGTGCCGTGGTTTTGGTCTGACCAATATGATGTGAAACTGCAAATTGCCGGTGTGCCGCTGGAGATTGACCAAAAGGTTTTGCGAGGCGATGACAGCACGAACAGCTTTGCGTGGTTTTATTTCACCGGCGATAAATTAACCGGCGTGACGGCGGTCAATCGTCCGGCTGAATTTATGGCCGGGCGCATGTTGATTGAAAAATCGCTCAAGGGCGAAGCCATTGCCGACCCCGCCAAGCTGGCCGATGAAGCCATGAAGCCGAAAGAGTGGCTTGCATGAAGCGCGTCCTTGCCTTGGCCGTCTGTGCTGCGCTGGTCACCGCCTGCGCCGCTAAGCCGAATGCTGAGGGCGGGGTTCAGTCGATTGACGACCCGAAATTCGTAAGCTGGTATAAAGCCGCTTCGCCCTATGCGCGCACCGCATTCTTCATCACGCTTTGCGCCGCGCAAGGCTTCAGCAATGGTTCGATTGAGATTAATTTCTGCGTTTCCAATCTGCGGCGCGACGCGCATATTCGCGTTGAAGGACGGCTATAGGCCGCCGCATGAGCGACGCATCAAAACAATTGATTGAGCAATCGCTAACCCATTATGCGGAGCAGCATGGCGACCCATATGAGGCGGCGTTTCAAAAACTGTATGCCGCCAATGCCGATTATGAGGCGCTGTTTTTTCTCGATACGGATGAGGGGCTGCGCCGCAATATGATGCGCACCACTCTGGAGATTATCGCCACTTATATTGACGATGCTTATGCGGCGGAAAATCTCGTCACCGGCGCAAGG
>JAQWZC010000107.1 GCA_029253645.1 Alphaproteobacteria bacterium
ATTTTATCGCGTCACGGTTCTTGATTTTCGCGCCTTTGCGCCCTAACTAAGCGTCACAGCGAATGGCGATAGGAACCCCCATGCACAGCGATGACAAAACCCGCCCCGAAGATGCGCCCGAAAACGACACGGCGCATAGCGCAGAAACCGGCACAGAAACCGGCACAGAGACGAATATAGAGACCGATGCGGAAAACGCATCGCCCGCCTCAGCCGAAGCCGCAGAGTCAAAAGTAGAGCCAAAAGTAGAGTCAGAAGCAGAGGCAGAAGTAGAAGAGCCAAGCACCGAAGCGCGCTTGGCCGCCGCCAATGACCAGATTTTGCGGACATTGGCCGAACTTGAAAATACCCGCAAACGCGCCACACGCGACCGCGCCGAAGCACTGAAATTCGGGGCGATGAGTTTTGCCCGCGACATGCTGAGCGTGGCCGATAATTTTCAGCGCGCCCTGAAAGCGGTTGAGGATATGCAAGAGGATGTGCCCGAGGCCATGCGCGGCCTATTGGATGGCATTAGCGCGACCCAGCGCGATTTAATGGCCGCTTTGGCGCGCCATAAGGTCACGCCGCTGACCCCGATGGGCGAGAAATTTGACCCCAATCTGCACGAAGCCATGTTTGAAGCCCCGGGCACGGGCCAAGCAAGCGGCACGATTATTGAGGTCATTGAGACCGGCTATATGATGGAAGAGCGCCTGCTGCGCCCGGCCAAAGTGGGCATTGCGAAAGATTAAGTCAAAAACAAAGGGGCTTGCAGCACGGCTTGCGCCTTCCTATATGACCAACAGGCAAGCAATTGCCAGCAAACAAACCGCGCCAAAGGGCGCGCTATGGAGTGACTATTATGGGCAAAGTAATCGGAATTGATTTGGGCACGACGAATAGCTGCGTCGCCGTTATGGATGGCAGCAGCGCGCGCGTGATTGAAAACGCCGAGGGCGCACGCACCACGCCGTCAGTTGTCGGCTTTAGCGAGGATGGCGAGCGCCTGACCGGACAACCGGCCAAACGCCAAGCCGTCACCAATCCGCTCAATACATTATTTGCCATTAAGCGCCTGATTGGCCGCCGCTATGATGACCCGGCCACCAAGAAAGACAAAGAAATGGTGCCGTTTGAGATTGTTGCCTCAGATGGCGGCGATGCTTGGGTTGAAGCGGGTGGCGAGAAATACTCACCCTCGCAAGTGTCAGCCTTCATCCTGCAAAAAATGAAGGAGACGGCTGAGGATTATTTGGGCGAGCCGGTGACCCAAGCCGTTATCACCGTGCCTGCTTATTTTAATGACGCCCAGCGTCAGGCCACTAAGGATGCCGGTAAAATTGCCGGTCTTGAAGTTTTACGCATCATTAACGAGCCGACCGCCGCCTCTTTGGCTTATGGTCTCGACAAAAATGATGGCCAAACCATTGCGGTTTATGATTTGGGCGGCGGCACATTTGACGTCTCCATTTTGGAAATCGGCGATGGCGTATTTGAGGTGAAATCAACCAATGGCGATACTTTCCTCGGTGGTGAGGATTTTGATATGGCCTTGGTCGAGCATTTGGCCGAAGAATTTCATAAAGAAAACGGCATTGATTTGCGCGGCGATAAGCTGGCCTTGCAACGTCTGAAAGAGGCGGCTGAAAAAGCCAAAATCGAGCTGTCCTCGGCTACCCAGACTGAGGTTAATCTGCCCTTTATCACGGCCGATGCCGCAGGCCCCAAACATTTAAACCTAAAGCTGACCAAAGCGGCCTTTGAGGGGCTGGTTGAAAATCTGGTGCAGCGCACCCGCACGCCTTGCGAGGCGGCGATGAAAGATGCCGGTGTTGCGCTGTCGGATATTGACGAGATTGTTTTGGTGGGCGGGCAAACCCGCATGCCGCGCATTCGTGAATTTGTCAAAGATGTGTTCGGCAAAGAACCCAATATGAGCGTGAACCCGGATGAGGTTGTCGCTATGGGCGCGGCCATTCAGGCCGGTGTGTTGCAAGGCGATGTGAAGGATGTGTTGCTGCTTGATGTGACGCCGCTTTCTTTAGGCATTGAAACCTTGGGCGGTGTGTTTACCCGCTTGATTGACCGCAACACCACCATCCCGACGAAAAAGAGCCAGGTCTTTTCAACCGCTGATGACAATCAATCGGCGGTGACGATTTCCGTGTGCCAAGGCGAGCGGGAAATGGCGGCTGATAATAAAAATCTCGGCCAGTTTAATCTCGAAGGCATTCCGCCCGCACCGCGCGGCGTGCCGCAAATTGAAGTGACCTTCGATATTGATGCCAATGGTCTGGTTAATGTCTCGGCTGCCGATAAGGCGACCGGCAAGGAACAAGCCATTCGCATTGAAGCCTCGGGCGGCCTGTCGGATGATGATATTGAGCAAATGGTCAAGGATGCCGAAGCCAATGCAAGCGCCGATAAGGAACGCCGCGAGCAGGTTGAGGCGCGCAATAATGCCGAAGGGCTTATTCATGCGACCGAAAAATCCATTGCCGATAATGAAGATAAAATCGAGCCGGAAGACAAGGCGGCGGCTGAGACAGCCATGGCTGAGTTGAAAACCGCGCTGGAAGGCGAGGATATGGATGCGATTAATGAAAAAGCGCAAACACTGAGCCAGGCGGCCATGAAAATCGGGGAAGCGGTTTATAAAGCGCAGCAAACCGAAGCGGCGGAAGGCGATGCGGCAGCGGATGCGGGCGATGATGGCAATGTTGTGGATGCCGAGTTCGAGGAAGTTTCCGACGATGAGAGCGAAAGCGACGATAGCGATCAAAAAGCCTCCTAAGACGCGGGCGTTAAAAGATTGCCAAAGGGGGCGGCATGGCGAAGGCCGATTATTACGCGCAATTAGGCGTTGACCGTTCAGCCAATGCGGCTGAACTGAAATCCGCCTATCGCAAGCTGGCAAAAAAATATCACCCCGATGTCAATCCGGGCAATGCTGAGGCGGAACAGAAATTTAAAGATGTTTCTGAGGCCTATGACATATTAAAAGACGACCAATCACGCGCCGCTTATGACCAATTTGGACATGCGGCTTTTGAGCAAGGCGGCCCCGGCGGTATGGGGGGGGGCATGGGGGGCGGCCCCGGTGGTATGGGTGGCGGCTTTTCCGGCTTTGGCGATATTGGCGATATTTTTGAAGAATTTTTCGGCGGTTCAGGTGGTCGCAGTAGCGGGCGCGGCGGACGCCGACAAGCGCGTCGCGGCGATGATTTGCGCACGGAAGTCGATATCACCATGCAAGATGCCTATGACGGCACGGAGCGGCAGATTAATCTGAACCGCGCCGCCGCCTGTGGCACATGTAACGGCTCGGGTGCCAAGCCCGGCAGCCAGCCCAGCACCTGTAATATGTGTCACGGCCACGGCAAAGTGCGCGCCCAGCAAGGATTTTTTACGGTTGAACGGCCATGCCATCAATGCCAGGGCAGCGGCCAAATTATTGCCGACCCATGCGGCACATGTCGCGGCGGCGGACAAACCAGCGAAGCGCGCAATTTATCAGTAGCCATTCCCGCCGGTGTTGAAGACGGCACACGCATTCGGCTCTCCGGTGAAGGCAATGCCGGCCCCAATGGCGCGGCCTATGGCGACCTTTATGTGTTCGTCAATATTGCGCCGCATGCGATTTTGCGCCGCGAAGGCGCAGATTTAATGTGCGCCATGCCGGTGCCGTTTGATATTGCGGTGCGCGGTGGGGCGGTTAACGTGCCGCTCATGGCCCGGAAAAGCGTTAAGCTGACCATTCCCGCCGGTGCGCGCTCGGGTCAACAATTCCGTTTGCGCGGCAAGGGCATGCCGGTTTTGCGCGCCCGCGCCTATGGCGATCTTTATGTGCAAATTGAGGTCGAGACACCGACCGGCCTGACCCGCGAGCAAAAAAAGCGCTTTGAGGCTTTTGCCGAAAGCCTTGATGAGAGCAATTATCCGGATATGGCGGAATTTATTGACCGCGCCAAAAAAGCTGACGCAAAGCGATAGAGCCGCAGGGCGAACCCTGCTATATAGTTTTTCATGAGATTGATTGTAAATGGATGCGCCGGTCGTATGGGCCGCACGCTGATAAGGCTGATACATGCCGACCCCGCCCTTGATCTGGCCGGGGGGCTGGAGGCCAAAGACAGTGCCGCTTTGGGGCAGGATTTGGGCGTGCTCGCCGGTGGTGAAAAGCTGGGCATCAATGCCAGCGATGACGCGCTGGCCCTGATGGCGGCGGCAGATGGCGTGATCGATTTCACCACACCGGCGGCCAGCGTTGAATTGGCCGGCTTGGCCGCGCAAGCGCGCAGCGTTCATATTATCGGCACAACCGGATTTGATGCCGCGCAAGAAGAGGCGATTGCGGCCGCCGCGCGCCATGCGCGCATTGTGAAATCCGGCAATATGAGCTTGGGCGTTAATGTGCTGGCCGGTTTGGTAAAACAAGCCGCCGCGCAATTGGGCGATGATTGGGATATTGAAATTCTCGATATGCATCACCGCCATAAGGTTGATGCGCCGTCAGGCACGGCTTTGCTTTTGGGTGCCGCTGCCGCCGACGGGCGCGGCGTAGATTTGGATGATAGGCGCGAGAGCGGACGCGACGGCATTGGCGAGCCGCGCGCCACAGGCGCAATCGGCTTTGCGGCTTTGCGCGGCGGCTCAGTGGTTGGTGACCATGAGGTCATATTGGCCAGTGAGAATGAACAAATTCGCCTCGCGCATCGCGCTGAGGATCGCGATATTTTTGCGCGCGGCGCGTTGAAAGCCGCGCAATGGGCGCATGATAAATCTGAAGGCCTTTACACTATGCAAAATGTGTTGGGACTTTAGGACAAGCTGATTTTTGAAAAAAGGAAAGATTGATGAGCCGTTTGGTGCTGGTCCGTCACGGGCAAAGTGAGTGGAATGAAAAAAACCTGTTTACCGGTTGGCGCGACCCCGACCTGACGGCGCAAGGCGTCAGCGAGGCCAAGGCCGCCGGTGTGGCTTTAAAGGCAGGCGGCATGAGCTTTGACTTGGCCTTTACCTCAAACTTACAACGCGCCCAAAAAACCCTATCGCTGCTTTTGGGCGAGCAGGGCCAGACCGATTTATCCGTGACCCGCCATGAGGCATTAAATGAGCGCGATTATGGCGATTTGGCCGGTTTGAATAAGGATGATGCGCGCGAAAAATGGGGCGAAGAACAAGTGCATATTTGGCGGCGTTCTTTTGACACGCCCCCGCCCGGCGGCGAAAGCCTGAAGGATACGGCGGCGCGCGTCTTGCCCTATTATGAGGCTGAGATTTTACCGCTGGTTCAGGCCGGCAAGGATATTCTCATCGCGGCCCATGGCAATAGCCTGCGCGCTTTGGTGATGCGCTTGGAGGGCCTGTCTCCAGAGCAAATTTTGGATGTGAATATTGATACCGGCGTGCCTTATATTTATGACATGGATGCGGCGGGCGCGGTTACCGGCAAGGAAATTTTGGCCCGCTAAAACCGCGCCTAAGCGCTGAGCCGCACATCACCCGTGCCAAAACCAAAATTTTCTGCGCCGCCATGGCGCAATTGGCTGAGGGTCACACTCAGGCTTTCGGACAAAGCGGCGCGTTCTTCGGGTGCCAAAAACGCCCCGACCGACACATATTTGCCGTGACTTGATAAAATAAGCGCGCCAATATCCTCGCCATGCTTGCCGAAACGCTCGAGTTTGATGCGCACCCAATAAGGGTCAAAGGCCCAACTGCGCGCCGTGCCCAGCGCGCTGACCTGCCGAAAGACCAGTTTTTGGTCGATCATGCTCAGCATCTCATAACGTTTGCCATAGCGATAATTCAGCCGAAACGCGCCATAAAGCAGCACAATATCCAGACCGAAAAAACCAAAGACCGGCCAGGCACCAAGCGCCCAAAAATAGCCGCCGACAATCAGCGACACGCCGACAAAAAACACCATGAGCCAAAAAAAGCCACGCCGCGAGAGCGACATATTGGGCCGCAGCACAAGGTCAAAATCATCCGGCAAAATGAGTGTCTTTTCCATGGAAATCAATTTAAGGCGCTGGCGGCGGAAAAACAGCCCAAGGCCAGCGCAAGATTGACGCAGGCAAAATGCGGCCGCGAGACGGCAAAAAACACGTGCCGCAAGACCGATGACGGGGTATAGAAAACCATGACGCTGAACACGCCCTCCAGTCGGCCCATGCCGCCCGACGCAATTGTCTCCTTCTTTGCCAAGCTGGCCGAGATTGACCCTGCGCCGCGCACTGAGCTGGCTTTTAGCAATGAGTTCACGCTTTTGGTCGCCGTTGTGCTCTCGGCGCAAGCCACGGATATTGGCGTGAATAAGGCCACCAAAAACCTGTTTAAGCTGGCGGATAGTCCGGCCAAAATGGTCGCGCTGGGCGAGGATAAAATTCGCCAAGAAGTGAAAACCATCGGGCTATATCGCAATAAGGCGAAAAATGTTTTTGCCCTGTCGCAAGCCTTGATGGCGCAATATGACGGAGCCACGCCGGATAATATGGACGCTTTGATAGCGCTGCCCGGCGTGGGACGCAAAACCGCCAATGTGGTGATGAATGAGGCTTTTGGTGTCGCCACTTTTGCGGTGGATACGCATGTGTTTCGCCTCGCCAATCGCACCGGCTTGGCGCCCGGCAAAAATGTTTTGGCGGTCGAAAAAAAGCTCGATAAAAAAGTGCCCGAACCCTATCGCCGCCACGCCCATCACTGGCTGATTTTACATGGCCGTTATGTTTGTGTGGCGCGCAAACCCAAATGCGGCAATTGTATCGTCTATGATGAATGCCGCTTTAAAGATAAAGCCAAGATTGCCAATCCCGCATAAAGGACACTGAGATGAGCCAGAACAAAAAACTGATAACCGGCATGGGGGCCGCTTTGGTCGATTTATTCGCCAAAGTCAGCGAGGCCGAACTGGCCGATTTGGGCAGCCCCAAAGCCTCCATGTCGCTGGTTGAACCGGCGCAATCAGAAGCCATGCAAAAAGCCGTTAATGTGCATGACAGCCAGCCCGGCGGCTCGATTGCCAATGCCATTGCCGGTATTGCGGCGCTGGATGTGCCTGCCGGTTTTATCGGCAAGATTGGCGATGATGCTTTGGGCGCGGTTTTTACCGATGCCTTTGCGCGCGCCCAAGTGCGCTTTCCGGTCACGCCAATGACAAGCCAGCCAACCGGCCATTGTTTGGTTTTGGTCACGCCCGATGCCGAGCGCACCATGCATACGGTTTTGGGTGCCTCGGTCACCACCGGCAGTGCGGATGTCGATGACGGGCTTTTGGCCGATACCGGCCTATTATTTGGCGAGGGTTATTTATGGGACAGCCCGAGCGCGCGGGCGGCGTTTTTGGCGGCGGGCGACACCGTGCGCCAAAATGGCGGTAAAGTGGCGTTTTCATTGGCTGACGGATTTTGTGTCGAGCGCCATCACGCTGGTTTTCTGGCCCTGCTGGACAGCCATATTGATATTTTGCTGGCCAATGAAACGGAAATAAAAGCGCTTTTGGGGACGCGTGACCCGGCGGAGGTGGCCGAAAAATTAGCGTCCCATAATCTGATGGCGGCGATAACCCATGGGGCCGAGGGCGCGCATTTATGTGCCGGTGCGGTGCGGGCGCATGTGCCGGCGCAAAATATCGCCGCGTCAGAGATTGTCGATTTAACCGGTGCGGGCGATCAATTCGCCGCCGGTTTTCTGGCCGGATTGCATCAGGGCAAAGCCATGGAAGACGCCGCCGCTATGGGCATTGACGCGGCCAGCGCGGTTATTCGCCATGTCGGGCCGCGCCCGCCACTCGTTTAATTAAAGCGCGGGCTTAAAAGACGGGTTAGATTTTGCGCAGCAAAACGCGGTCAATATGATGGTCGCCGCTTTTATGCAAAATCAAATCGGCGCGCGCGCGGGTCGGCAGGATATTTTCATTCAGGTTTTTCAAATTAATCCGCGTCCAAATATCAATGGCGGTTTCTTCCGCCGCCGCATCATCCAATTCGGCATAGCGTTCAAAATACGCACCCGGCTCGCGAAACGCGGTTTTGCGCAAGCTCATAAAGCGCTCCACATACCAGCGCTGCACCGTCTCGACCTCGGCATCAATATAAATTGAGAAGTCAAAATAATCCGAAACAAACGGAATTTCCGTGCCCTCTTTGGCCAGCACGGCAGGCTGCAAAACATTCAGCCCCTCGACAATTAAAATATCGGGGCGCGAAATACGGATTTTTTCTTCCGGCAAAATATCATAGGCAATATGGCTATAAACCGGCGCTTCCGCCGCGGCGCGACCGGATTTCACCTCGGCCAAAAAGCCGCGCAAACGTTTTAGGTCAAAACTTTCGGGAAAGCCCTTGCGGTGCATAATGCCGCGTTCTTCCAAAACCTGATTGGGGAATAAAAACCCGTCCGTTGTAATCAGTTCGACTTTGGGATGAGACGGCCAGCGCGCCAACATTTCGCGCAAAATACGCGATGTGGTTGATTTGCCCACCGCCACTGAGCCGGCCACGCCAATGATGAACGGCACTTTGGTCTCGCTGCCCAAAAATTCATTGGTTGCGCTATAAAGCGTTTGGGTCGCCTCAACATAAAGGCTCAGCAGGCGCGATAGCGGCAGATAAATTTCTTCCGTCTCGGCCAGCGAGATGGTTTCCCCCAGCCCGCGCAATTTTTCCAGCTCGGTTTCGGTCAGGGTCATTTCCGCGCCTTCGCGCAGCTTGCCCCATTCATCAGCACTAAAATCGCGATAGGGCGACAATGCGCCATTGGACATCAGCTCTAATATCGGGCTTGATTTGGCGTCAGCCATTAGTCCGCATCCTCATCATGGTCATTTTGGCGCGCCGCTTTTTCAACCAGACCGGATGTGCCGGCCCGCGCCGCCAATGTCTCGACCACTTGCAGCGGGGTCAGGCCGCGCGCCGCCAGCACCACCATCCAGTGATAAATCAAATCCGCGCTTTCGGCCAAAACCGCTTCATCGCTGCCGGTCAGGGCGGCGGTGACGGTTTCCACCGCCTCCTCGCCCAGCTTATTGGCAGCGCGCGGCAAATCGGCCAGCAATTGCGCCGAATAGCTGGTATCGGGCGAGGCCGAGCGCCGCGCCTCAATTTCGGCGAATAATTCGTTTAAATAGCTGAGCTCATCCATAGGCCCGTCCCATATTTACTCTTCAATGCGTTTGACTAACGGTTTTTGGCGTCAAACTCAAACCTCTTCTGCCTCTATCCCTTGCCCCTATCACCCGTCACGCGGGCGCGCTTTCCGCTGAAGTGCTGCGCACCGGAAAACCGGCTGCGGCCAAAGCGGCCCGCGCCTCGCCAATCGTGTAAGTGCCGAAATGAAATATCGACGCGGCCAAGACCGCGCTGGCATGGCCGTCGCGCACCCCATCGACCAAATGCGCCAGACTGCCCACCCCGCCCGAGGCAATAACCGGCACCGGCACGGCATCGGCAATGGCGCGGGTCAGCGCCAGGTCAAAGCCGGATTTGGTGCCATCGCGGTCCATTGAGGTCAGCAAAATTTCGCCGGCCCCGCGCGCCGCCATATTGCGGGCAAAGCCGACCGCCTCAATGCCGGTGGCTTCGCGTCCGCCATGGGTGAAAATTTCCCAGCGTGGGCCGTTTTTATCCTCATCGGTTTGTTTCGCATCCATAGCGACAACAATGCATTGACTGCCGAATTTCTGAGCCGCCGCCTCAATCACTTGCGGATTTTTCACCGCCGCCGTGTTGAATGACACTTTATCGGCACCGGCCAAAAGCAATTTGCGCACATCGGCAGGTTCGCGCACACCGCCGCCAACGGTCAGCGGCATAAAACATTGTTCCGCCGTGCGCCGCACCACATCGACCAGCGTATCGCGGCCCTCATGGCTGGCTGAAATATCGAGAAAACACAGCTCATCCGCACCCGCCGCATCATAGGCGCGCGCCGCCTCTACCGGATCGCCCGCATCCATCAGGTCAATGAAATTAACCCCTTTGACGACACGCCCTTCATGCACATCGAGGCAGGGAATGATGCGAATTTTCAGCATGGCACTTCCTATATCACTCCATTCAGAGCCAAAACGGCGGCGGCATCCAAGCGGCCATCATACAGGGCGCGGCCCGAAATCGCGCCGATAATGCCGCCTTTTTTCTGCCCGGCATCGGGTTTTTGTTCAACCGCCAGCAAGGCTTTGACATCATCCAAACCGGCCAGCCCGCCCGAGGCAATGACCGGAATTGAGGTGGCCTCAGCCAGTTTTTGAGTGGCCTCAATATTGACGCCCTTTAACAGGCCATCGCGGTCAATATCGGTATAAATCAACGCCGCGACACCGGCATCTTCAAACCGCGCCGCCAGTTCGCCGACACGCATTTGTGTCGCCTCGGCCCAGCCCTCAACCGCGACAAAACCTTGGCGCGCATCAATGCCCACACTGATACGGCCCGGAAATTTTTGACAGGCCTCAATCACCAATTCGGGCGCGCGCATGGCGACCGTGCCCAAAATCACCCGGTCAATGCCCGCCGCCAACCAATCTTCAATATTCTCCAAACTGCGAATACCGCCGCCCAATTGAATCTTGGCTTGGGTCGCCCCGACAATCGCCTCTACGGCAGCGCGATTGACGCTGGCACCGGCAAAAGCGCCATCCAGATCAACAATATGCAAATGCGAAAAACCCTGCGCGGCAAATTGCGCGGCCTGCGCCGCCGCATCCTTATTAAACACGGTGGCACGGTTCATATCGCCTTGTTCGAGGCGCACACATTGACCCTCTTTTAAATCAATCGCCGGAAATAAAATCATGCACGCCACTCCAAAAAACGCCGAATAAAAGACAGCCCTGCCGCTTGGCTTTTTTCAGGGTGAAATTGCACCCCCATATAATTATCGCGCGCCATAATCGCCGTCACCGGCCCCCCATAATCCGTCCGCGCCGCAATATCTTGCGCGCCCTTATCGGATAAGGCTTGTGCGGCAAAGCCGTGAACAAAATAAACATCCTCGCCATGCAGCGGGCCAATCACCTTATGGGCGGCCCCCATATCATGAACGGTTTGAATCTCATTCCAGCCCATATGCGGGACTTTGAGCGGGGCGGGGACGCTGAGCGCGCGCACTTCGGCATCAAACCAGCCCAGGCCCTGATGCGGCGCGTCTTGGGTGGCGCGCTCGACGCCGCTTTGACACATAAGCTGCATGCCGACACATATCCCCAAAAACGGCCTGCCATCCTTGATAACGCGCTCGGTCAATGCCGCGACCATGCCGTCAATGGCGCGCAAGCCCTCGGCGCAATCGCCAAAGGCGCCGACACCGGGCAAAATAATATGGTCGGCTTGGCGCACATGTTCGGGCGCGCCGCTGACCAGCACATCCGGCTTTGTGTCCATTTGGGCGGCCGCATGCGCAAAGGCTTTTTCGGCCGAGCGTAAATTGCCCGAGCCGTAATCAATAATGACAATAGAAGATGAGGCTTGGCTCACCGGCGCTAGCCCTTACTGCCCAAAACCCCTTTGGTCGATGGCACCTCATCGGCCTTGCGCGGGTCAATTTCAATGGCTTGGCGCAATGCCCGCGCCAAAGCCTTAAAGCAGCTTTCCACAATATGGTGATTGTTTTCGCCATAGAGGTTTTCAACATGCAGGGTAATGCCCGCCGATTGGGCAAAGGCCTGAAACCATTCTTTGAATAATTCCGTATCCATATCGCCCAATTTGGGCTTGGACAGAGCGACCTTCCAAATCAGATAAGGGCGTTGCGACACATCCAGCGAGACCCGCGTGCAGGTTTCATCCATCGGAATGGTGGCGCTGCCATAGCGCGCCAGACCTTTAAAATCGCCCAGCGCCTCGCGCACCGCCTCACCCAACACAATGCCGGTATCCTCGGTGGTGTGGTGAAAATCAATATGCAGGTCACCCTTGGCCTCAAGGTCAATATCAATCAAGGAATGGCGCGATAATTGCTCCATCATATGGTCGAGAAACCCAATGCCGGTTGAGACATTATAAGTGCCGCTGCCGTCCAGATTAACCTTGACCTTAATCTCGGTTTCCTTGGTAGCGCGGGATTGTTCGCCAATGCGAGCCGCCATGATGCCATCCTTTATTCAGCTCTTAATAACGCTAGTGCCTAGCTGGCTTCTTGTAGCAATGTTTGACCGCTTTTCAAAGCGCTACTGCGCCGGTTTGGCGCGGCGCAAGCGCAAATAAAACGCGCCGCCGCCGCCATGATTGGGCGCAGCCGGCCCATATTCCACAACCCGCCCGGCCAGCGCGCCGCGGTCCAGCCATTCCGGCAAAGCCCGGCGCAATTTGCCCTCGCCGCGCGCGCCCTTACCGGTGACCACCAAAAGCCATATTTGATTTTGTATTTGCGCCCGTTTTACAAATCCGGCCAAGGCGGCTTCGGCCTCGCGCAGTGTCAGCCCATGCAGGTCAATCTGGCCGTCCAGCGCAATTGTGCCGCGTGACAAACGGCGGCGGGTGCGTAAGTGCAAATCATCCTGCGGGGTCGGCTTAACCGCTGCCGGTTTGGCCGCCGCTGAGTTTTTAAGCTCTCGTTTTTGAATGTCTGGCTTTTGAGGGGCTGGCTTTTGAAGGTCTGGCTTTTTCGAGTCCGATTTTTTAAGCGGCGTTGCGCCGGTCGTGCCCTTTTTGGGCGGCTGTTCGGGAACATGTTCAGGAATATAGCGATTGCGCGTCTCGCCGGTCAGCGGCGTGGTGCCGGCCGTTAAACGCGCCCAGGCTTTTTTGCCATCCGCATCTTGGGGCGCGGTTTTTGAGGGTATTTTTTTAGGGCCTTTATCGGGGGTTTTATCCGTCATATCCGGCTCAATATCTGGGCGGTTTAATCGGCGCGCGTCGCCACCAATGTCCAACCGGCATTGGCCGCACCAAGCGCGCCCTCAAAGCTCCACACATCAATCGTCGTGCTCGGAGCGGGCAAATTATCCTCATCCAAAGCCGCATCATCGGCATAGCTGGCCGACATAATCTCGGCGCGAAAGCGCACATCCAAGCGCACCCGCTCGCCATCCACTTCAGCATCCTCCAGCGCCGGACGGTCGAGGCGCAGAATGCGGGTTTCCAATTTTTGTCCCGCCGCGGCGCGCGCGGCAATGGCGTCTTCAAATCCGGCCGCCACATCCTCGCCCAAAAAGCCCTGCACATCAGACAGGTCACCGGCGGCAAAAGCGGTTAAAATCATTTCATAGGCGCGCTCGGCCCCTTGCAAAAACCCAATCTCATCAAAATCAGGGTCAATGCTGTTTAAATAAGCCAACCCACGCCCCATTTGCGGCGCTTCAGACTCCTCAGCAGCCTCTATAGGAACGGGCGCATCAGCCTCTATGGGCGCGGGCGCAGTATCGCTGTTTTTTTCTTGCGCGGTGTCTTGATTGCGCGGCGGATTTTCATAAGCGTCGCGGTTCAGCCGATAGGCATCGGCGCGGGTGCTGGGCTTTTCATCATCATTGCGCGTGCCCAAAACCGAGCGCAAGCGCCAGCCGATGAGCACCACCATGATCAGTAAAATAAGATTAAGCGGATCCATAGGATTATCCTTTTTCTGAGCGACACTATGGCCCTTTTTTGCGAAAATGCAAAGCGCTGGCCTTTCAGCGGCACTGCGTTATGCTGGCGCAGGAAAGAGGTTTTTATGGGGCTATTGGCACTATTTCTACTCATTATTCTGCCGATTATTGAGATTTATCTCTTCATTGAAATCGGCGGCGCGCTGGGCACGGGCTGGACTTTATTATTAATCGTCCTGACCGCCGCGCTGGGCGTCTCGGCCATGCGCCGACAGGGTTTGGCGGTTTTGCAAGAGGCCCAAAACGCGCAAGCCGCGGGGCGCCCGCCCTTGGCGGCGGCAGCGCATGGCCTGCTCATTTTAATGGGTGGGGGCTTGCTGCTTTTGCCCGGCTTTTTCACCGATGCCATCGGGTTTTTATGTTTGTTTCGACCGGCGCGGCTCTTTCTTATCAGCGCCGTTTTGGAGGCTTTTTTGCCGCATATCATCCGCGTCAACTTTGGTCAAAACCCGACCGGTGGGCGCAGCCGCATGGGCAGCGCGCAAGAAGGCCCACAAGATGCGGCCAAACGCTCAAATGGCCCAACCCCAGATGGGCAAACGATTGAGGGCGATTATCGCGTCGATGAGGATGAGACCCCAAAGCCGCGTTAACGCATTTTCAGCTTTTCTTGCGCGAAAAAGGGTTTATGGTCGCCGCTCATAAAGGAGACACCCATGTCAGATACACCGGAAACAGAAAACCAAGCCGCTGGCGATGAGCGCGCGCCGGGCCTACAAATCATGGTGCAATATGTCCGCGATTTATCATTTGAAAATCCGGGCGCGCCGAATTTTGCCGATATGCAGCCCGAGATTGCCGTGAATGCCAATGTTGGGGCGCGCAAATTATCCGATACGGATTATGAAGTCGGCTTAAAATTTCGGGTTGAGGCCAAAAATGGGGATAATGTGCAATTCATTGCCGAGTTGGAATATTGCGGTGTCTTCCGCCTTATCAATATCCCCGAAAATGAAACCAAGCCGGTTTTGCTGATTGAAGCGCCGCGGCAAATTTTCCCCTTTGCACGGCGCGTCTTGGCCGATGCGACCCGTGATGGCGGCTATCCGCCGATTATGCTGGACCCGATTGATTTCATGGCGCTGTATCAGCAAAATGAAGAGAGTGCGGATGATGTCCCTAATGGTGAGCCGGTCAATTAGCGCGCTGCGCTAGGCCCCAACCCTATTCCTCATCCGCCGCGCCTTTGAGCCAAAGGGCGCGCTGCGGCAGGCTTTGCAAAAAACTTTCATGCGCCATGCGCTCGGCCGGGCTGAGGCGCGATGGCAGGGGCGTTTCGCGGCGGCGGCGCGGCTGTTTGGGATGCAGCGCCTCAACCGGTGTTTGATTTTGCGCCATATCGGTTTTGGCCGCCTCGGCCTGAAACACCAGCCCGGGCTGGCGACCGCCGGATAATTCGAGATAAACACCGGCCAATAATTCACTGTCAATCAGCGCGCCATGCAGCTCGCGATTGGAATTATCAACCCCAAAGCGGCGGCATAAAGCATCCAGACTGGCCGGCGCGCCGGGGAATTTTTTGCGCGCCATAGACAATGTGTCGATAATCTCATTATCGCGCAAATCATCGCGGCCCAGCTTGGCCAATTCAGCATTTAAAAATTTCATGTCAAAACTGGCATTATGAATAATCAGCGCCGCGCCCTTCACAAAGGCGGCAAATTCAACGGCAATCTCGGCAAAGACCGGCTTATCTGACAGAAATTTCTCGCTCAAACCATGCACGGCTTCGGCTTCGCGCGGCATATCGCGCTCGGGATTAACATAGACATGATAGGTCTGTCCGGTGGGCAGGCGATTGACCAGTTCAAGGCAACCGATTTCCACAATGCGGTCACCACTGGCCGGATCCAATCCGGTGGTTTCGGTATCGAGAACAATCTCACGCATGTTTGGCCCTCTCTTCTTAGCCGCTCTTTAACCGTTTTCGCGGTTTTGAAACCGCGCCATGCGCGCCTCATAAGCGCTGCCCGCACGGCCTTTAATCGCCGCTAAAATAGCATGAACTTGACGCCGTGCGTCTTCTATTGAGATGGCGCTATCCACAATAAAATCGGCTTGCGCGCGCTTATCTTTATCCGGCACTTGCTTGGCCAGAATATCATGAAAGCGTTCCTCGCTCATGCCCTCTCGCGCCAAGACGCGTTGCTTTTGCACCTCAAACGGGGCCGAGACAACCACCACGCAATCGACAAAATCCTGCCCGCCGGTTTCAAATAAAAGCGGAATATCCAATACCACGCACGCCGCCTTATCGGCCTTAGCTTGGGCGAGAAAATCAAATTGGCTTTGTCCGGCCAGCGGATGCACAATCGCCTCCAGCGCTTTTAATTTCGCCGCATCCTTCAGCACATGCTGACCCAAAATAGCGCGGTCCACCGCCCCGTCAATAATTGCCTCGGGCACCAGTTCACCGATGGGCGTCACTGCCGCGCCGCCTTTTTCATACAGCGCATGCACGGCGGCATCGGCGTCATAAACCGGCACACCGGCCTCTTGAAACAGATTTGCCGTAGCCGATTTACCCATGCCGATAGAGCCGGTCAGTCCAATAAGATACATGCGCGATTAATCCTTTTCATCCAAATCAGCCAAAAGCAGGCCGCGCAATTCCGGCGTGATGTCGGGGCGCGTGCCGGTCCAAATCTCGAAAGATAAAGCGGCCTGATTGAGCAACATGCCAAGCCCGTCCACACAGATAAACCCGCCCGCTTGCGCGGCGCGCAAAAGCGGCGTGTGCAGCGGCGTATAAACAATATCGCTGACCAGGGCGTTTTTTTGCAGACCCTGCACCACCATATTAAGCGGCGGCTGACCCGCCATGCCAAGACTTGTGGTGTTGATCAATAGCCCGCAACCCTCGGCCAAGCCGTCGCGGTCTTGCCAATCGCCAATATTAATATGTGCCGCCAAATCCGACAGCGCCTCGGCTTTGGCGCGGGTGCGATTGACCAGACGAATATCCGGCACACCGGCGCGGCCCAAAGCGGCAATAATGGCGCGCGCGGCCCCGCCTGCGCCCAATATTAAGGCCGGTGTTTTTTGCCAATCTTGATTTGGCGTCACGGTCTGCAATCCGGCCAAAAACCCGTCGCCATCGGTGTTGTCACCGATTAAGCGACCGTTTTGAAAGCTGATTGTATTGACCGCGCCCAAATTTTGCGCCGCCGCGCTCACCTCATCCATAGCGGCAAAAGCGGCTTCCTTATGCGGTACGGTAACATTCGCCCCGATAAAACCCGCCGCCGCCATATCAAGCAGGGCGGCGCGAAAATCATCTTGCGGGTCAATCGGATAGGCTTCGTAGCGCGCCGATTGGCCCTGCGCTGCCAGCCAATAATTATGAATGAGCGGCGAGCGCGAATGGCTGACCGGCCAGCCAATAATGGCCAGCCTGCCCAGCGGCTGGGGTGAGAGCGTCATGCAACCAGCCCGCCATGCGCGCGCAAGCCATCCAATAGCGGCAAAAGCGGCAGGCCTAAAATGGAAAAATAATCGCCATCAATATGGCTGAATAAATGCGCGCCCAGCCCCTCAAGCTGATAGCAGCCGACCGAGCTTAAAATCTGCTCGCCCGCTTGGGCCAAATAAGCGTCGAGAAAATCATCGGAAAAATCGCGCATGGTCAGCGCCACGCGCCCACAATGCGACCAGACCGTCTCGCCGCCTTCGACCAGCACCACCGCGCCGACCAGATAATGGGTTTGGCCACGAAAAACAGTGAGATTATGCCGCGCCTCTTCCATGCTGCGCGGCTTGTCATAAAGCACGCCATCGCATTCCAAAATTTGATCGGCCCCAATAATCAAACCGCGGCCCTTATCCCCATTACCCGCACCCTCATCAATAACCAGGGCTTTGGCGGCGGCCAGCGCGAGAGCCAGCCCCTCAGCCGCGCCCTGATGTGTGGCCTTCAGCGCGTCTTCATCGACGCCGGAAACCTGCACGGAGAAATCAAGACCGGCGCCGCTCAACACGGCGGCGCGGATTTTGCTTTTCGAGGCAAGGGTCAGTTTTTTAGTCAGCTGCATGATGGGTTTTTTCATGTTCATGATAGAGGTTTAAAATAGCGCTGGCGATCTCTTCGACCGAGCGGCGCGTGACATCAATGACCGGCCATTTTTGCCGCGTAAAAAGCCGCCGCGCTTCGGCCACTTCGCCGCGAATAAGCTCGGGGTCAATATATTCCGTCTCATTATCTTCATTCAGCGTCAATAATCGATTGCGCCTTATGGCCTGCAACCGCTCGGGGCTATTGGTGAGGCCGACAATCAGCGGGTGCTGCGCATCCAATAATTCACGCGGCGGGTCCATGCCCGGCACAAGCGGCACATTGGCGGCCTTAATGCCCTTATTGGCAAGATAAATACAAGTCGGGGTTTTTGAGGTGCGGCTGACGCCGGTCAGCACAATATCAGCCTCATTTAAATCGCCCTGGCTCTGCCCATCATCATGCTGAATGGTGTAATTCAGCGCATTTATGCGACGAAAATAATCCGTATCCAGCGCATGTTGGCTGCCCGGTTTATTGGCAATCTCAACTTTGAGATAAGGCGCAAGAGAATTGACGAAAGGCTGCAAAAGCGACAGGCACGGCACACCGATTTTATCGCATGCCGCATGCAGCTCGCTACGCAGCCCGTCATCGAGAATGGAATACATGACCGGCCCGGGATTTGCCTTTAAGGCCTCCAGCGCGCGCGCCAGAGCTTTCGAGCCGCGCACCAATCCGTAAATATGTTCTTGCGGCGCGCTATCGACAAATTGCGCGCAGACGGCCCGCGCCACAGCCTGCACGGTTTCGCCGGTACTGTCGGAGATGAGATGCAGGTGAAATTGCGTGTCGGCCATGAGGGCTCCGCTTTGCAAGAATTATGTGAATAGCGAGGATAAGTCGCCCCGCGCGCGAAGCCAAGAAATTTTGTCCCCGCTATGCTTTTTGTCGCGGGGTTTTATACAGGCTTTATTAAATCGCTTTGACCGATTGAGAAAAACGGGGACAAATCACCGGCCGCGTCATTTGCAGATTTTATCCCCACTATCCCCATTCTTATATAAAGACAGATGCAGAACACACTGCAAGCCAACTCTGGTCTATGTCGCTTAATCTGTCTTTTTCGGGGATACGTTTTTGTTTTCCCCATTTTTCACAAGATACTTATGCACATGGGGCTGGCTGGGGACAAAATACCGTGAGCGGGATAATCAACACAAAACCGCCTCACCAACAACAACAACATCCTTTATTTATTAATATAAGAAAAAAGGTTAAGGAGAGTTATGAGTTCGACGTCGCTACCCAAGAAAAAACTTTTGCGTGTTTTGCAAGGCCATAGTGAGGCAGTCCCGCCCATATGGTTAATGCGACAGGCAGGGCGTTATTTACCTGAATATCGTGCGACACGCGAGCAGGCAGGTGGCTTTCTGGATTTATGTTACAGCCCTGAGTTGGCTGAGGAAGTCACGCTGCAACCGGTCCGCCGTTATGGTTTTGACGCGTCAATTTTATTTGCCGATATTTTGCTTATCCCACAGGCGCTGGGTCAGGATTTATGGTTTGAGACCGGCGAAGGCCCGCGGCTTACCCCGATTGAAAATGCCGATAGCCTATCGCGCGCGGGCGTGATGATACATTTGGCACCCATATGTGAAACCGTCGCGCGTCTTTCCAAAAGCCTGCCGGAAGAAACCACCCTAATCGGTTTTGCCGGTGCGCCATGGACCGTGGCCAGCTATATGGTGGCGGGCCGCGGCACACCTGACCAGGCACCGGCGCGTGATTTGGCGGCGCGTGATTTGGCGGCGTTTCAATCGATTATTGATATGCTGGTGGCGGCAACCATTGATTATCTCGAAGCGCAAGCCTTGGCTGGTGCTGAAGTTTTGCAGCTTTTTGAAAGCTGGGCAGCCTCGCTTGAGGGTGATGAGTTTGAGCGTTGGTGTGTCGCGCCGGTCGCGGCGATTATTCAAGGCTTAAGGGCACGCGGTATTGATGCGCCGATTATCGCCTTTCCGCGTGCTGCCAAAACCCATATGGGCGCCTATTGCGCGGCTGTCGGTTGCGATGGGCTGGGCCTTGATACCAGCGCGGATATCGCTGCCGTGCGTGCTGAGGTTGGCGATGATATGGTGTTGCAAGGCAATCTTGACCCGCAAATTTTGGTGCGGGGCGGGGCGGAATTAGAAACGGCCATAGCCGACATATTGGCGCAAATCGACAATACGCCGCATATTTTTAATCTCGGTCATGGCATTGTGCCGCAAACACCGCCCGCCCATGTGTCGCGCTTAATCGCGTTGATACGCGGTGATGAGACGGCTTAAAGGAACAAAAAATGGCGTTTTTGGCTGATTATTATTCTTGGCTTTTGGCCTTTCATATTATCGCTGTGATGTTTTGGATGGCCGGCATGTATTATTTGCCGCGGCTGTTTGTTTATCATGTTGAGGCGCTGGAAAATAAAACCCAGCATGACATGTTTCCGGTGATGGAAGAAAAATTACTGCGCATTATTATGACCCCGGCCATGGCGGCGGCGTGGCTTTTCGGCCTGTCATTGATTTTTGCAGGCGGGCATTGGCCGCTCGCTGATATTTGGCTTATCAGCAAATTATCATTAGTGCTGCTATTGTCCGGCTATCATGGATTTTTGGCCGCGACGCGCAGAAAACTGGCAAGCGGTGTGCCGCCGCACGGGTCTCAATTTTACCGCATGATAAATGAAGTGCCGCCGGTTTTAACCGTGGTCATTGTTATTCTGGTCGTGGTGCAACCCTTTTAAGGCCTTTAAAACCCGCTTTTAAAAGGGATTTTGAAAGCTGCTTGAGATGGTTGCTTTTTTGCCCTATACTCACCTTTCCTACCGAATGCCGCACGTCGGCACTTTTGCTTTTCGTCAAATCTGTTGAGCGTCCGGTCTATCGGACGGTGCATGTGTTTTTCAAAAAGCATTTCCTCAAAATTGGCGAGACTGATAATGGACCAAATTAAACTTGAAGAGCTGAAGGCGAAATCGCCGACCGAGCTTTTGGCGTTTGCTGAAACCCATGAGATTGAAAACGCATCAGCCATGCTGAAGCAGGATATGCTATTCGCCATTTTGAAAAAACTAGCCGATGATGATGTGACGATTATCGGCGAGGGCGTGGTGGAAGTGCTGCAAGACGGCTTTGGTTTCTTGCGCTCCCCCGATGCCAATTATTTGCCCGGCCCTGACGATATTTATGTCAGCCCCAGTCAAATCAGACGTTTTGCCCTGCGCACGGGCGATACGCTGGAGGGCGAAATTCGCAGTCCGAAAGATGGCGAGCGTTATTTCGCGCTGCTTAAGGTCAATAAGATTAATTTTGAGGATCCGGAAAAAGCCCGTCAAAAAGTTCATTTTGACAATCTGACGCCGCTTTATCCTGATGAGGCCATCAGCATGGAAACCGGCGATCCGACGCGCAAGGATTTATCCACCCGGGTGATTGATATTGTCTCGCCCTTGGGTAAGGGCCAGCGCGCGCTGATTGTTGCGCCGCCGCGCACCGGGAAAACCGTATTGATGCAAAATATCGCGCAATCCATCGCCGCCAATCATCCTGAATGTTATTTGATTGTCCTGCTGATTGATGAGCGCCCTGAAGAAGTGACCGATATGCAGCGCTCGGTCGATGGCGAGGTTGTGTCCTCGACCTTTGACGAACCGGCGACACGCCATGTGCAAGTGGCGGAAATGGTGATTGAGAAAGCCAAGCGTTTGGTTGAGCATGGCCGCGATGTGGTTATTCTGCTCGACAGCATTACCCGCTTGGGACGCGCTTATAATACGGTTGTGCCAAGCTCGGGCAAAGTATTGACCGGTGGTGTGGACGCAAATGCTTTGCAGCGTCCGAAGCGGTTTTTCGGCGCGGCGCGGAATATTGAAGAAGGTGGCTCATTGACCATTATTTCCACTGCGCTGATTGAAACCGGCT
>JAQWZC010000113.1 GCA_029253645.1 Alphaproteobacteria bacterium
CCTCTTCAGCAGGTGCAGCCTCTTCAGCAGGTGCAGCCTCTTCGACAGGTGCAGCCTCTTCGACAGGTGCAGCCTCTTCGACAGGTGCAGCCTCTTCGGCAGGCGCAGCTTCTTCAGCAACAGGTGCTGCTTCGGCAGGCGCTTCCTCAACAGGGGCAGCTTCTTCCAAAGCCGGTTCAGCAATCGGCTCTTCAGCCGCGCCGAGGTCGATGCCCGCAGACGAGCTGCTTTCTTCAATGCCCGCAATCACGGCTTTTGAAATCAGACCGCAATAAAGCTCAATGGCGCGCGCGGCGTCATCATTACCGGGAATGGGATAATCAATATGGTCCGGGTCGCAATTACTATCGACAATGGCAATCACCGGAATGCCCAGCGTTTTGGCTTCGGCAATGGCAATCGCTTCTTTATTGGTGTCCACGACGAACATTAATTCAGGCACGCCGCCCATTTCTTTAATGCCGCCCAGCGCACGTTCCAGCTTTTCGCGTTCGCGTGTCAGATTGAGGATTTCTTTTTTGGTCAAGCCACCGGCACCGTCGCCGTCCAGCTTTTCTTCCAACTCGCGCAAGCGCTTGATGGAATTGGAAATGGTTTGCCAGTTGGTCAGCGTGCCGCCGAGCCAACGAGAATTCATGAAATATTGAGCGCATTGACCGGCATGGCGGGCAATCGGCTCGCTGGCCTGGCGCTTGGTGCCGACAAACAGCACACGGCCGCCTGAGGCCACAACGTCTTTAACCTGAACCAGCGCTTGATGCAGCATGGGAACGGTTTTCGACAAATCCATAATATGAATACCGTTGCGGTCACCGAAAATATACGGTGCCATTTTAGGGTTCCAACGGTGGGTTTGGTGTCCAAAATGCACCCCTGCTTCCAGCAGTTGACGCATGTTGTAATCGGGCAGTGCAGCCATTGCGTTGCCTTCCTTTCTCTCGTTTGTCCGCCGCAGGGCTATCATCGAACACCATGTCCGACACGAAGAGCACCCGGCAATTGGGCATTCCCTGCGTGAGTAATGCGCGTGGTATAGGCAAAAACAGCCCGAAGGGCAAGCGATTTAATCGGCTAAAAGCTAAACTTCATCAACATGAAGGACGCCGGGCACGGCCTTAATGGCTCCGGCAATGCGCGGGTTAATGGCGTATTTATTCGGCAGGCGCATTTCCACCTCGCGCTCGGGCGTCATAATCACCAATGACACTTCCCCGCCGCGCTTATGTTTGGGCTGTTCAACCGCCTCAAGGCGCGTGCGCAGCCCCTCACAGGCTTCCGGTTTTTCGACAAAAATCCGCAAGCCCGCTTCCGTATTGGCCACCACATCATCAACCGGTCGTAGGCTTTGTGCCAGCAAGCGCATTTCGCCATCCTCGCGCTCTATGCTGACCGTTGCCACCACCAGCGCGCCGACTTGCAATATCTCGCGCGAGCCGTTCAGCACTTCCGAGAAGGCGGTCATCTCAAATTGCCCCGTCGCGTCAGACAGGGTGATGAAGGCAAATGGGTTGCCCTTTTTGGATTTGCGCTCATCGACCTTAATCACCGCACCGGCCACCATGACTTCTTTTTCGACGCGGGTTTCCAAATCCTCAAAAGAGGCGACGCGGGTGCGTTGCAGAAGCGATTTATAATCATCCAACGGATGGCCGGAGAGGAAAAAGCCAATGGCGTTAAACTCATGCGTCAGCCGGTCAATGGTTGACCACGGCACAAGCGGCGGCGGCAGTTTCGCGCTTTCGCTCACATCGGCCTCGCCAAACAGGTTTTCTTGATTGGTCTCTTTTTCGGTCTGGGTGATGCTGGCCTCGCCCAACAGCATTTCAATGCCGCCCATCAGCTTGGCGCGGTCCGGCTCCAGACTGTCGAGCGCCCCCGCCGCAATGAGATGCTCCAGCAGCCGTTTATTCAGCCCAATGCCCGCCGTGCGCCGCGCAAAATCAAACACATCTTTAAACGGGCCGTTTTCTTTCCGCTCCTCGACCAATAAGTGCATGGCTTGCGTGCCGACATTGCGGATGGCGGAAAGCGCATAAAACACTTCATTCCCGTCAATCGCAAAGCGCGCCTCAGATTTATTGACATCGGGAATACACACGGTGATGTCGTGCTTGGCGGCGTCTTGCTTGAAGATGTTCAGCTTGTCCGTGCGCTCAAAATCCAGCGACATGGAGGCGGCATAAAACGCCACCGGATGATTGGCCTTCAGCCATGCGGTTTGATAGGCAATCAGCGCATAGGCGGCGGCGTGGCTTTTGTTAAAACCGTAACCGGCGAAGCTGTCCACTTGGTCGAAAATTTCCGAGGCTTTGTTTTTCGGCACACCGCCCTCAACCGCGCCATCGACAAAGCGCGCTTTTTGCGCCGCCATTTCTTCCTTAATCTTTTTACCCATGGCGCGGCGCAGCAGGTCCGCCTCGCCCAATGAATATCCTGACAGGGTCTGCGCGATTTGCATCACCTGCTCCTGATAAATCATCACGCCATAGGTCTCCTGCAAAATCGGTTGCAGCGTGTCATAAAGATAATCGAGCTCTTTTTCGCCCTTTTTGCGGGCAATATAGAGCGGGATATTATCCATCGGGCCAGGGCGATAAAGCGCCACCAAAGCGATGATATCCTCAAATTTATCGGGCTTCATTTTGCGTAGCACATCGCGCATGCCCGCGCTTTCCAGCTGAAACACGCCCACCGTATCGCCGCGCCCCATCAGTTCATAGGTCGCCGTGTCGTCAAGCGGCAGCGCATTAATGTCGAGCGTGACGCCGGTTTCGGCCAAAAGCTCAACCGCTTTTTCCAACACGGTCAGCGTTTTCAGACCCAAAAAGTCAAACTTCACCAGCCCGGCTTTTTCGACCCATTTCATGTTGAATTGCGTCACCGGCATATCGGATTTCGGATCGCGATAAAGCGGCACAAGCTCCTGCAAGGGGCGGTCGCCAATCACCACACCGGCGGCGTGGGTTGAGGCGTGGCGATACAGCCCCTCCAATTTCAGGCTGATTTCCATCAATTCAGCCACTTGAGGGTCGCTGTCGCGCTCGGCTTGCAGGCGCGGCTCAAGCTCAATCGCCTCGGCCAAGGTCACCGGATTGGCCGGATTATTCGGCACCATTTTACACAAGCGGTCAATTTGCCCATAGGGCATTTGCAGCACCCGCCCGACATCGCGCAATACGGCGCGCGCTTGCAGCTTTCCGAAAGTGATGATTTGCGCCACTTGGGCGCGGCCATATTTCTGCTGCACATAGCTGATGACTTCATCACGCCGCGATTGGCAGAAATCAATATCAAAGTCGGGCATGGAGACGCGCTCAGGGTTCAAAAACCGCTCAAACAGCAAGCCGAAACGCAGCGGGTCAAGGTCGGTAATGGTCAAGGCCCAAGCAACCACCGAACCGGCACCCGACCCCCGCCCCGGGCCGACCGCGATATTCTGATTTTTCGCCCATTTGATAAAATCCGCAACAATCAAGAAATAGCCCGGAAAGCCCATATCGCCGATGACTTTAAGCTCAAAGGCCAGCCGGTCGCGATAAGCCTGCTCATCCATAGCGGGTTCGACCTGATTGAGGCGCGCCATTAAACCGTCTTCGGCCTGCTGCGCCAGTTCCGCCAATTCATCGCGATTTGAGAAAGCAGGCAATATCGGTGCGTGTTCGGTCGGACGGAACGCGCAACGCTGGGCAATCTCAACCGTGTTGTCGAGCGCTTCCGGCAAATCGGCAAACAGCGCGCACATTTCCTCGGCAGATTTCAGGCGATGGTCAGGCGTCAGGCGGCGGCGGTCTTGCTCATTAATATAGCGCCCCTCGGCAATGCAAATCAGCGCGTCATGGGCGCGATAATCATCCTCAGAGGCGAAATAAGCCTGATTGGTGGCGACCAAAGGCAAGTCCATATCATAGGCAAAATCGACCAGCGCCTCCTCCACATCATTGGATTCTGCATCTGTGTAACGCTGAAGTTCTATATAAAGATTATCTTTGAAAGCATTGTTTAACATAGTTATTTTATTTTTTGCGGTGTCAGTCTGGCCATTTGCCAGCGCTTTATTTATCAGCCCATCTGGCCCGCCCGTCAGACAAATCAACCCCTCAGCCGCACCCGCAATATCGTCCATCGACACGCCCGGGCCTTCCTTGCCATCGCTCTCCAAATGCGCCGCACTAATCAGCGCCATCAGGTTCAAATAGCCCGCCTCATTCTTCACCAGCAGCGCCATGTCCCCGCTATCCTCGCCATCGCGAATATGCAGAGTCGCGCCGATAATCGGCTGCACACCCAAACCGGCGGCGGTTTCGGCAAATTCCAATGCGCCGAACAGATTATTGCGATCGGTCACGGCCAAAGCCGGCATGGACGCGGCCAACGCGGTTTGCGTCAAGGTTTTGACGGGGAGCGCGCCCTCAAGCAGCGAATAAGCGCTATGGGTGCGTAAATGAACAAATTTAGGCCGCATCAGACGGGTCTCTGCTGGTTCTTCTATTTTTTCTGCTTCTGACATAACGCACACAACCGGAATCACTAAAGTGAAACCAGTTTAGCGCAGCCGCGCAGCGTGTCAGCAAAGCAAAGATATTTTGAGGGGGATAACCCGCCCTCATAGCGTCAAATTAGCCAATTGTAGAGGCAAGCGCTTGGCCGATTGCCCCCCACATAATGATGGCGGTGCCCATGCCCAGCAAGGTGCAGATGGCGGCAATGTCTTCCAAAATGTTTTTCATAGTTCTATCTCCTGTTGAAGATAATATGTTCTGCTTTTGTTCTTTTGTCAACAGAAATAAAACCGCGTTAATTCAACGGCTTATCTAGTTTTGTGTGATTTTTCCGTCTTGCAGCCGCACGATACGGTCGGCGCGGGCGGCCAAGTCCAAATCATGCGTTGCCAGCAATATCGCCGTGCCCTGCTCGCGGGCTTCGGCAAATAGCAAATCAGCAACCTTTTCTCCCGCCGCAGCGTCGAGACTGCCGGTCGGCTCATCGGCCAAAACCAGAGATGGCTGATTGGCCAGCGCGCGCGCAATCGCAACACGCTGCTGCTCGCCACCCGAAAGCTG
>JAQWZC010000119.1 GCA_029253645.1 Alphaproteobacteria bacterium
GGCATCATATAGTTTAGATATCGAAGAAGAAGAAAAAGGAGGAGATCAATGCATCGCCGTTATTCTTACACATTCCGCCGTTATATGCCCCTGCGTCCATGGGCCATGGCGATTCTTTCCTTGCTGGTCCTTGGCCTAACCTCATTGGTTGTCAATACGGCCAATGCGCAAGACAATATGGCATATAAGGATTGGCCAAAACAATCACGCGCCGACCGTCTCGGCACATTCACTTATGTCTATGGTGGCGGCGGCTTCGTATCGCATAGCGGCACAGATGAAGGCCTCGATAAATACAGTGGGTTCTCCATGAATGCAGATGGTGACGTTAGTTCCGCACCCGCTGACGAAGATCGCGATGACATGTTTGTCAGTGGTGGCTTCGGGGTGCGTCTGCCGAATGAATTTAATTGCGAATCCGGTCTGGCCATTTTTAATGGTGCATATGACGAACCGACAGCGAGCGGCAGCTCGAATCCAAAACCCGACCAGCCGGTTTTTGAGATGTCCGTGCTGAAGAGCTTTAATCTCGGCGGTCCGCCCTTTCTGCGCTATACGGCACGTGTTGGTTTCGCGTCGATGGATGACCCACATACTGATGATGGTGCTTTTTTCGGCATCGGCGTCTCGCATGAGCCGTTCCGTGTCGAAATGCGCAATTATGACTTTGGTGTGTTTGACAGCCAAGTGCTGTCCGTCAGCTATATTTACGACTTCTAGTCGCTAATTATTTGGCTTAGGGGCCCTTGCGCTGCAGTTTCGGTTTGCGCGGGGCAGCCGCCTTTTTCACGCCGGTCTGGTCGGCGACCCGCGCATCAACCTCTGATTGACGCGCAAACGGGTCGTCGGCCACGGCCAATTCAGTTTCCTGCAAACGTTTAATCTCATCGCGCAGGCGCGCCGCTGTCTCAAATTCCAAATCGGCGGCGGCTTCGCGCATTTCAGCTTCCAGTCCTTCAATATGCGCGCGCAAATTACTGCCCAAAAGTGGCGCTTGTTTTTCTTCCATCGCCTCGCGCACCCGATACGGCCCGGGTGCGGCTTTATTATCGCGCTCGGCAATGCCTTCCAGCACATCGGCGACATTTTTCTGCACTGTTTCCGGCGTGATGCCGTGTTTTTCATTATGCGCCTTTTGCCGCTCGCGGCGGCGGCTGGTCTCGGCCATGGCGCGGGTCAGAGAGCCGGTCATCTGGTCGGCATAAAGCAAGACGCGCCCCTCAGCATTACGCGCGGCGCGACCAATGGTTTGCACCAGCGAGGTTTCGGAGCGCAAAAAGCCTTCCTTATCAGCGTCCAAAATCGCCACCAGCGAACATTCGGGAATATCCAGCCCCTCGCGCAGCAGGTTGATGCCGACGAGAATATCAAACGCGCCGAGGCGCAAATCGCGGATGATCTCAATGCGCTCCAACGTGTCGATATCAGAGTGCATATAGCGCACGCGCAAACCTTGCTCATGCATATACTCGGTCAAATCCTCAGCCATTTTCTTGGTCAGTGTGGTGACCAAAACGCGCTGGGCTTTTTTCGCCATCTCATGACATTCGGCAATCAGGTCATCAACCTGCGACGAGGCCGGACGGATTTCGCAAGTCGGGTCAATCAGGCCGGTGGGACGAATGACCTGCTCGACAAATACGCCGCCCGTGCGCTCCATCTCCCACGGGCCGGGAGTGGCAGAAACATGCACGGTTTGCGGGCGCATAATGTCCCATTCCTCAAATTTCATCGGGCGATTATCGACGCAAGAGGGCAGGCGGAAACCAAACTCGGCCAGCGTCGATTTGCGCTTAAAGTCACCACGAAACATGCCGCCGATTTGCGGAATTGTGACATGGCTTTCATCGGTAAAGACCAGCGCATTATCGGGCAAATATTCAAACAGTGTGGGCGGCGGCTCGCCCGGTTTGCGGCCGGTCAAATAGCGCGAATAATTCTCAATACCGGCGCAAGAGCCGGTGGCTTCCATCATTTCCAAATCAAAATTAGTGCGCTGCTCCAGCCTTTGCGCTTCCAGCAAACGCCCCGCCGCTTCAAATTCTTCGAGCCGCGTTTTCAACTCGTCTTGAATACCGATCATGGCCTGCTTCAGCGTCGGCCCGGGCGTCACATAATGCGAATTGGCATAGAGGCGCACTTTTTCCATATCGCCGGATTTCTGTCCGGTCAGCGGGTCAAATTCGGTCAGACTGTCAATCTCATCGCCGAATAATTCAATGCGCCAAGCGCGGTCTTCATAATGCGCCGGAAACACATCAATCGTATCGCCGCGCACCCGAAAATCGCCGCGCGCAAAAGCCATATCATTGCGCCGATATTGCAGCGCGACCAAATCAGCCAATAATTGTGTGCGGCCAATCTCCATACCGTGTTTCAGCTCCAGCGTCATGGAGCTATAGCTTTCCACCGAGCCAATGCCGTAAATGCACGACACCGAGGCGACGATAATCACATCATCGCGTTCCAACAGCGCCCGCGTCGCCGAGTGGCGCATGCGATCAATCTGCTCGTTAATATTGCTCTCTTTTTCAATATAGGTATCGGTGCGCGGCACATAGGCTTCGGGCTGGTAATAATCATAATAAGAGACGAAATACTCCACCGCATTATCGGGGAAAAAGCCCTTAAACTCGCCATAAAGCTGCGCTGCCAGCGTTTTATTCGGGGCCAAAACAAGCGCCGGACGCTGGGTGCGCTGTATCACTTGCGCCATGGTAAAAGTCTTGCCGCTGCCGGTAACGCCCAGCAGCACTTGGTCGCGCTCGTGCTCGCTCAGCCCGCTAAGCAATTCCTCAATGGCTTGCGGCTGGTCGCCTGCCGGTTCAAATGGCGAGACCATTTTAAAGGCTTGGCCGCCCTCGGTCTTTTCCGGCCGGACGGCGCGATGGGGAATAAACTCGACAAGCTGCCCCTCGCTCATTCCCGGCTCGGGCACCGGCGCCAGTTCACCGCGCCCCGTTAGTGATTTTTGTTCTTCCGACATAATCCGAATATAGCGTCATTTCGGGGAATGTCATATCGCGCTTAACGGCTTAAATCGAGGCGGCGGCGTTTGGCATCAAGTCGCGCCGTGAGGCGGGTGAGCCAGAGGCCGCTCAGCACGGCGGCCCATACAATCACCACATGAAGGCCGAGGAAAAAACCGGCCTGAATAAAATCCCTGCTTACGTCAAACATAACTAACTCCATTCGCAATGGAGCCAATGTGACCTGCGGCGGTGAATAATCGGTTAACGCGTTTGCTTCTTGTTTTTGCCATCTCTTAGGCGTAGTTTGCCCGCATCACATAGCCTAGCCAGGAGTTCTCTCATGTCGTCTTTTCTCGCCGATAGTCTTTCGCGGGTGAAACCATCTGCCACCATGGCAGTGACTGATATGGCGCGCCAATTGCGCGCAGCCGGACGCGATGTCATCGGTCTGGGAGCCGGTGAGCCGGATTTTGATACGCCAGAAAATATCAAGCAAGCCGGCATTGAGGCGATTGCGCGCGGCGAGACAAAATATACTGCCGTGACCGGCATTGATGAGCTGAAGCAGGCGATTTGCGACAAGTTTAAACGCGATAATCATCTCGATTATGAACCGGCGCAGATCTTTGTCGCGCCGGGCGGCAAGCCGGTGATTTATGATGCGATGATGGCGACACTGAACCCGGGCGATGAGGTTGTCATTCCCGCACCTTATTGGGTCAGCTATCCCGATATTGTCAATCTGGCAGGCGGCCAGCCTGTGACCATTGAAACCCGCGTCGAGGACGGCTTTAAATTGCAGCCCGCAGATTTGGAAGCGGCGATTACCGACAAAACCAAATGGTTTATTTTTAACTCGCCATCCAATCCGTCAGGCGCGGCCTATTCGGCTGAGGAATTGAAAAAATTGACCGATGTGCTGGTGAAATATCCCCATGTCTGGATTTTGGCCGACGATATGTATGAGCATTTGGTCTATGACAATTTCGTGTTTGCGACCCCCGCCGAGGTGGAGCCGCAGCTTTATGAGCGCACACTGACTATGAAGGGCGTGTCGAAAGCCTATTGCATGACTGGTTGGCGCATCGGCTATTGCGCCGGGCCGCAAGAACTGATTAAGGCGATGACCAAAATTCAGTCGCAATCGACCTCCAACCCGACCAGCATCAGCCAATGGGCGGCGCTTGAGGCGTTGAACGGGCCGCAGGATTTCATCGCGGAACATAATACCCATTTCAAACGCCGCCGCGATTTGGTGGTGAAAATGCTGAATGAGGCTGAGGGCATTGAATGTATCACGCCGGAAGGCGCGTTTTACGTCTATCCAAGCTGCGCCGGTTGCATCGGCAAAACGGCGCCCTCATCAGACGGACAGGGTGGCACGGTGATTGATAGCGACGAGGCCTTTGCCAAAGCCCTATTAGAGGCTGAGGGCGTGGCCGTGGTGCATGGCGAAGCGTTTGGCTTATCGCCTTTCTTCCGTATCAGCTATGCCACATCTGACGAAAACCTTGTCGAGGCCTGCACCCGTATTCAGCGCTTTACCGCCGCTTTGCGCTAGCGCGCCGGCGAGCCGCGAAAGGGTGGCTTGTGGTGATGCGCTGGAGTCAATAATAATATTTGATAAACCCCGAAGTAACACTGAATTTGTCGAGAGACGCCTCGAAGGCATATCGTGTGGGCGGACGGTTTGATTCAGGTTTATTTTCGTCTAGGCGTTAACCTCCAGCCCCAAGCCAGCAAGCTGGCTTGGCTGTCGTTCGCAACCGAAAACGGGTCGTCAACCGCCGGAAGGCGGTTGAGCGTATTTTACTTGGCGATAATACTTCGTGTCGGCGGCTAAATTGCGCCTATCAACAGGAATAATTATCCGCGGCTTAACTCGCGCATCGCGCCGTCGAGCCCCTCAAGGGTCAGCGGATACATGCGGTCATTGAAAAGCTGTTTGATGATTTGCAAAGAGGCCGTGTGTTCCCAATAGCGTTCGCCCAGCGGGTTCAGCCAGATGCAGCTTTCATAAATATCGGTGACCCGTTTCAGCCAAAGCGCGCCCGGCTCTTCATTCCAATGCTCGACACTGCCGCCCTCATAAGTCACCTCATAGGGGCTCATGCTGGCATCGCCGATGAAAATCACTTTGTAATCACTGCCATAAGTATGCAGCACATCCCATGTGTTCATTTTCTCGGTATGGCGGCGGCTATTATCCTTCCACACGCCCTCATAAAGGCAGTTATGGAAGTAGAAATATTCCATATTTTTAAATTCGCTGCTGGCGGCCGAGAACAGTTCCTCGCACAGGCGAATATGCGGATCCATTGAGCCGCCAATATCGAAAAACACCAGAACCTTGACTTTATTACGGCGCTCGGCAATCAGCTTAATGTCGAGATAACCGGCATTGGCGGTTGATTTAATCGTATCATCAAGGTCGAGCATATCGGCCTCGCCATCGCGGGCAAATTGGCGCAAACGGCGCAGCGCGACCTTAATATTACGCGTGCCAAGCTCGACCGAGTCATCGAGATTTTTATATTCGCGCTTGTCCCAGACCTTCACCGCTTTGAAGTTTTTGTTTTTGTCTTGGCCGATGCGCACGCCTTCGGGATTATATCCATCGGAGCCGAAAGGCGAGGTGCCGCCCGTGCCAATCCATTTATTGCCGCCTTCATGGCGGCCTTCTTG
>JAQWZC010000077.1 GCA_029253645.1 Alphaproteobacteria bacterium
CATTTGGAGGCCGTGCCTTATGGATGAGTTCACCTATCGCGATGGCACGCTGCATGCTGAGCAACTGCCCATTGCCGCTTTGGCTGAGGCTGTCGGCACGCCGTTTTATTGCTATTCGGCGGCCACTTTGCGCCGCCATTATACTGTTCTCGATGAGGCTTTGGCCGAAGCCGGACTGAGCGAGCGGCTGATTTGCTACTCGGTCAAAGCCAATTCCAATCTCGCCGTCATCGCCACATTGGCGCAATTGGGCGCAGGTGCCGATATTGTATCGCAAGGCGAATTGCGCCGCGCTTTAGAGGCCGGTGTGCCGGCTGAGAAAATTGTCTTTAGCGGGGTTGGCAAAACCGCCGAAGAAATGCGCGCCGCTCTGGCCGTCGGCATTTTGCAATTTAATGTGGAAAGCCTGTCGGAAATTGACCTATTGGCAGACACCGCCACGGCGATGGGAAAAACCGCGCATATCGCGCTGCGGGTCAATCCTGATATTGATGCGGGCACGCATGAAAAAATCTCTACCGGCAAGGCTGAAAATAAATTCGGCATTGCGTGGGAAGAAGCGCGCACCGCTTTTGCCCATGCCGAAGCGTTGGACGGGGTGACGGCAAGCGGCATTGATATTCATATTGGCAGCCAGATTACCGAGCTTGAGCCGTTTGGCCGCGCCTTTGAAAAAATCGCCGGCCTCTTGGCTGATTTGCGCGCCGACGGCCATGATATTCGCCGCCTTGATTTGGGCGGCGGCTTGGGCGTGCCTTATGGACGCGATAATGATACGCCGCCCGACCCGTCGGCTTATGCACAAATTATTGCCGATACGCTGAGCGATAGCGGCTGCATGATTATGCTGGAACCGGGGCGTTTAATCGCCGCCAATGCCGGAATTTTGGTGACCTCGGTCATTCGCACCAAACAAGGCCAGGCGAAAAACTTCATGATTGTTGACGCCGCCATGACCGAATTAATGCGCCCGACGCTTTATGGCGCGCATCACCATATTGCGCCGATTGACGAGGATACGGGCGCACATGACGCCGCCATTAAGCAATGGGATGTGGTCGGGCCGGTATGCGAGACCGGCGATTATCTGGGTCTTGACCGCGATTTGCCGGTTTTGGAAAGCGGGGCGCTGTTGGCGATTTTCGCCGCCGGTGCTTATGGGGCGGTGCTCGGCTCGGCCTATAATACGCGCCTGCCTGCGCCGGAGGTTCTGGTTGATGGCGAAAAATGGGCGATTGTGCGCGCGCGCCCTGATTATCAAAGCCTGCTGGCCGGAGAAGCGATTCCGGACTGGCTTTAATGTTGGTTTTGATTCTGAAAAACCCTTAGAATCAATCCCATGATCCGACTTGAAAATGTTTCCCTGCGCTATCATCAGGGGCCGGAAGTTTTGCGCAATATCAATCTCGATATTCCGCAAGGGGCATTTCGTTTTCTCACCGGCCCATCGGGCGCGGGCAAAACCTCATTGCTGAAATTGATTTTTCTAGCCCATGCACCGAGCCAAGGGCGGGTTTATTTAATGGGCCATGACACGGCTGCCCAATCGCGCAAAAACCGTGCGCTGATGCGCCGCCATATTGGCGTGGTGTTTCAAGATTTTCGGCTGATTGACCATTTGACGGTTTATGAAAACATCACCCTGCCGCTGCGCATTGCCGGTCATAAACACAGCTATTGGCATGAAAATGCGGTTGAGTTGTTGAACTGGGTCGGGCTTGGCGAGCGCCTTGACGCGCTGCCCGAAACCCTGTCAGGCGGCGAACAACAACGCGCCGCCATTGCGCGCGCCGTGATTACCCGCCCGCGCATTATTATTGCCGATGAGCCGACCGGCAATGTGGACCCGGAAATTGGCCAGCGGCTTTTGCGCCTGCTGATTGAGCTGAATAAAATGGGCACGACGATTGTCATTGCCACTCATGACCGCCAATTATGGGAAAATTTTGATTTCCCGCGTCTGCATTTAGATAAGGGGCAAATCGGTTTGGTGCGCGACGCACGACCAGATGATATGCCAGCCGATGATATGCCACCCATTGATAAAGGCCCGCACCTATGAGCCGCGCTGCCAAAATAACCCTTTTGCCGCCCGAGAGCTTGGCCGGACCGGCGCTCAGCGCCGTTACCATGGTGATGACTTTTCTGGCCTGCCTCGCTTTGGGCTGTAGCTTATTGGCCGACCGCGCCGCCGATAGATGGCTGCAACGTGCCACCAGCGCCTTATCCGTGCAGATTGTCGAGACGGCTAATTTTTCGGCTGAGGAGCAATTGCCCAATGTGTTGCGTGAATTGCGCGCCGCCCCGGGCATTGAGAGTTTTCGCGTATTGACCCGCGACGACCTTATCGCGCTGTTGGAGCCGTGGCTGGGCACCGGCAATATTGGCGAGGACATGCCGCTGCCGCTCTTGATTGAGGTGACGCCCAATCCTGATAACCCGCCCGCCACACAAGCCTTATCGGCGCAAATTCGGGCCATTGCCCCGGGCGCCAGATTGGACACGCATGGCCAGTGGCGCGAGACGTTGGAAAGCACGGCCAACGCCTTGCAGCTTTTCGCCGCTTTGGTATTGACCATGGTGACGCTGGCAACGGCGATGGTGATTTTATTTGCCACCCGCGCCGGCCTTTTGGCCAATGAGGAAATCATTCACGTGTTGCACCAAATCGGCGCCCAAGACGGCTATATTTCGCGCCGCTTTGAAGCGCATTTTATCGGCCGCACGGCGCTGGCGGCGGCCATTGGTTTGGCCGCGGCGATGGTGTTTTTCTATACGCTGGGCGGTTTGGTGGCGGAGGCGCGTGACGGCAATTTCCTCATCCTGCTTTTGCCCATGCCGATTGCGGCGATTGGGCTGAGTTGGCAAGTGACGCGGCGTTATGTTTTGCGCCGCCTGCGGACACAAATTTAGAGCCTGCCATGTCGCGCTTTGGGGAGGACGAACGAAACAGCCGCAAGCAAATGCTCTCAACCATTGGGGGCATGGCCAGCGGCGCGTTTTTATTATTCTTGGTGTTTTTCATTATTTTTGCACAAAGCCTGAAAGCGACACCCGATAATGTGCCGCAAGCTGATGCGATTGTAGTGTTCACCGGCACCAGCCCGGTGCGGATTGAAACCGGCTTGCGGCTTTTGGCCGAGGGCAAAGGCCGCCGCTTGCTGGTCAGCGGGCTGTATCAAAATCAAAGTTTCGACACGATTTTCACCATGGCGCAACGCATGCCCGATATTGAGGCCGAGCGCTTGCGCTGCTGCATTGACCTTGATTATCGCGCCGCCAATACGGTAGCCAATACGTTGGAAACCGCGCTTTGGGCTGAAGTGCATGGGTTTTCCAGCCTGATTATTGTCACCTCCAGCCAGCATATGCCGCGCGCCTTTCTTGAGTTGCGCCGCACCATGCCGACCACCAGCCTCTCGGCCTATCCGGTTTTGCCACCCAATGTGCGGCTTGATTATTGGTATGCCTATCCGGGCACAATGGCGCTGCTCATGGGCGAATATATGCGCTATCTCTATGTGCTGAGCGGCCTGCCCGGATTTAACGAGAGATTTCAATAGGGGATTTATGAAACGCCTTTTAGCCCATAAGCGCTTTGCGTTATTTGCACCGATTGTCGCCCTCGCCTTGATTGCGGTCGTCGCTTTTGGCCTGTGGGTGCTGGTCACCGGACGCATTGGCGATGAATTGGCGGCGCGGGGCCTTGGATGGCAGACGCTGAGCCGTGAGGGGTTTCCGGCGCGTATCAGCCTGTATATCAAACAGCCGGTTTGGCGCGACCCGGAAGCCGCCAGCCCGCTGCGCTGGCAAAATAGCGCCATGAGCTTCACC
>JAQWZC010000078.1 GCA_029253645.1 Alphaproteobacteria bacterium
CATGATGGGAATAAGCCCCGATGCGGTGAGCAAATGAACCAGATATGCGCGTGTTTTCATCAGTACCAAACCTGTCCATTACGGGCGCGCTGCAAATCGCTTTCCGCCATGAGGGTCACGAGTTTCTCAAAATCCGTCTTGGGATGCCAGTTTAGTTTGCGGTGCGCCTTGGCGGCATTGCCGATAAGCGGGTCCGGCTCGCTGGGACGGTAAAAATCCGCGCTGATACGCACAAGCTGGCGTCCGGTCTTTTTCTCAAAGCCACACGTCTCCAGCCCTTCGCCTTCAAACACAATATCAATGCCCATAGCAGCGGCGGCCAAGGTCACAAATGCGCGCACGCTGTGGGTTTCCCCGCTGGCAATAACATAATCATCCGCCGCTTCTTGTTGTAGCATCAACCACATGGCCTCGACATAATCACCGGCAAATCCCCAATCGCGGGCATTATCAAGATTGCCGAGTATCAGCTCTTGCTGCCCGCCGCAGGCGATCTGCGCCAGCGTGGTGGTGATTTTGCGGGTCACGAAATCCATGCCGCGCAACGGACTTTCATGATTGAACATAATGCCGTTTGAGGCATGCAGATGATAGGCTTCGCGGTGATTGATAACCGACCAATAAGCAAATAGCTTGGCCACGCCATAGGGTGAGCGCGGATGAAAATCATTTTCCTCATCCACCTTACCATCAATATTTTGCCCGAATATCTCGCTGCTGGAAGGATGGAAGAGACGCGCCTCAGGGGCGGCCAGCGCCACCGCTTCGAGAAACCGCAAAGCGCCCTGCCCGGTTGCCTCTGCCGTATAGAGCGGTTGCTGAAAGCTGACTTGAACCGAGCTTTGGCCCCCCAAATGGTAAATTTCGTCCGGGGCTTCTTCTTGCAAGAGCCGCATAATGGAGGTGAAGTCTTGCACATCCAGCGTCACCAACTCAATTTGGCCAACCAAATCCAGCGCTGCCAGACGCGGCAAATTGAGAATGGAGGAACGTCGCGTGCCACCAATAACGCGATAGCCCTTTTGTACCAGACTTTGCGCCAAATATGCGCCGTCTTGGCCGGTAATACCGGTTATCAATGCAGTTTTTTTAGCCAAGACAGACCCCTGTGATTGCTCGAAAACTAAACAATTTGGGCCGAGCTATCAATGGACAAAAGCCGGAGAACGAGATAAAAACGGTCAAATTCTGGGAAAGGCCACTTTATGTCTCGCAAAAAAGCTCTCGTCACCGGTATTACCGGCCAAGACGGCGCCTATCTGGCGCGCCTTTTACTTGCAAAAGGTTATGAAGTGCATGGCATGAAACGCCGCGCTTCGTCTTTCAACACGCAGCGGATTGACGGCATTTACACCGACCCGCATGAAGAAAATGTCGATTTCTTTATGCATTATGGCGACATGACCGATAGCAGCAATATCATGCGGCTGGTGCAGCAAATTAAACCGGATGAAATTTATAATCTGGCGGCACAAAGCCATGTGCAGGTGAGTTTCGAGACGGCGGAATATACCGCCAATGCAGACGCATTTGGCACGCTACGCTTCCTTGAGGCCATTCGCACTTTGGGGCTGGTCGATAAAACCCGCTTCTATCAAGCCTCCACCTCTGAGCTTTACGGCAAAGTTCAAGAAGTGCCGCAAAGCGAGACGACGCCGTTTTATCCGCGCTCGCCTTATGCTGTCGCCAAGCTTTATGCCTATTGGATTTGCGTCAATTATCGCGAAGCCTATGGCATGCATGCCTCAAACGGCATTTTGTTCAACCATGAAAGCCCGATGCGTGGCGAGACTTTTGTGACCCAAAAAATCGCCATGGCCGCGGCCAATATTGAGGCCGGTAAGCAAAAAAAACTTTTCCTCGGAAATTTGGACTCGAAACGCGATTGGGGCCATGCGCGCGAATATGTTGAGGGCATGCACGCCATTATCAACCATAATGAGGGCGATGATTTTGTGCTGGCGACCGGCCGCACGGAGACTGTGCGCCGCTTTGTTGAGCTGGCCTTTGCCGAACTGGATCGCGAGATTATCTGGCAGGGCGACGGCGTTGACGAAATCGGTAAGGACGCCAAGACGGGCGATGTGCTGGTGGAGATTGACCCGCGTTATTTCCGCCCGACCGAGGTTGACCTGCTGATTGGCGACCCGTCTAAAGCCAAAGGAAAACTCGATTGGGAAGCCAAGATTGAATTGGAAGAGCTGGTATCGGAAATGGTGCGCGTCGCGCTGCATAATGCCCAGCAGCCAAGCCCCGACACGCAGCTTGCGGAATTTTAATGTTTGCGCTTGCTGGCAAACGCATTTGGGTCGCCGGCCATAATGGCATGGTGGGCCGCGCCGTTATGCGGGCGCTTGAAAGCCGCGACTGCACGCTTTTAACCGCGCCACGCAGCACAACAGACTTAACCCGACAAGCGGATGTGGAAGACTGGCTGGCGACGCATAAGCCCGATGCGGTGATTGTCTGCGCCGCCCGGGTTGGCGGTATTCTGGCCAATGACAGCTATCCGGCTGACTTTATTTACGACAATCTAATGATTGAGGCGAACATCATCCACGCCGCCTTTAAAACCGGTGTCGAGAAATTATTATTTCTTGGCTCAAGCTGCATTTACCCCAAAAACGCGGCGCAACCCATGACCGAGGCCGCCTTGCTGACCGGCGCTTTGGAGGCCACAAATGAGTGGCATGCCATAGCAAAAATTGCGGGCATTAAACTTTGCCAAGCCTATCGCAAGCAGCATGGCGCGGATTTTATTTCCGCCATGCCAACCAATCTTTACGGCCCATTTGATAATTTTGACTTGCAATCCAGCCATGTCATCCCCGCCCTCATGCGGAAATGTCATGAGGCCAAAACAGCCGCGCAGGCGGATATGGAGGTGTGGGGCTCGGGCAAGGTGATGCGCGAGTTTTTGCATGTTGACGATTGCGCCGCCGGTATTGTGTATTTGCTGGAAAATTATTCGGATATGGAGCACGTCAATCTCGGCACTGGCGAGGATGTGACGATTATCGAATTGGCGGAAACCATTAAAGCCGTTATCGGTTTTGATGGCGCGCTGACATTTGACGCCTCAAAGCCCGATGGGACGCCGCGCAAATTACTTGATGTGTCGAAAATTCATGCCCTTGGCTGGCAGCACAAAAACAGCCTGAAGGATGGGCTGGCGCAAACCTATCAATGGTATTTGGAGAACCGGAGCAAATGACAAAGAAACCGGTTTTGGTCGCGCGTATTGCCGGGGGTCTTGGCAACCAAATGTTCACCTATGCAGCGGCACGCCGCTTGGCCCATGTCAATCAGCTTGAGCTGGCTTTGGATATGAAGAACGGGTTTTCCCGCGACGGATATGGGCGTTTTTACCAACTCGATTGCTTTACCTTAAACGCCAGACGCGCCAAGCCGCGCGAATGTTTGCAGCCTTTCAACCGCATCCGGCGCAAATATTTAACGCGCAAACATTACGACACACCGTTTTCACAAGCGCCCTTCATCAAACAAAAGGGCGTCGCTTTTAACGCTGAGATATTGGATACGAAAGTCACCCGCAATTGCTATTTTGAAGGCAACTGGCAGGGCGAGAAATATTTCTCAGATATTGCCGATATCATCCGCGATGATTTCACTCTGGCGCTGACCCCCGATGCGACCAATGCCGCCCTCTTGCGTGACATTCAGCAACAAGAAACGCCGATTGCTTTGCATGTTCGGTTTTTTGCGCCGCCCGGTGTCGAGGAAAATGATAATGCCTCGCTGGCCTATTATCGCAATGCAATGGCGGCGTTGGAGGCAAAAATCGCCAATCCGCATTACTATGTTTTCTCTGACCGCCCGCAAGATGCGATTGACATGCTGGGCCTCGACAGCGGCCGCTTCACC
>JAQWZC010000082.1 GCA_029253645.1 Alphaproteobacteria bacterium
GGCAAATTTGTCGCCCGCACCTCAACCGAAGTGCATGGCGGCATGGGCTTCACTGATTTGCTGGGCTTGCATTATTGGTTCAAACGCATTGGGGCCAACCGCCAGCTTCTCGGTGGGCCGGAAAAGCTACGCGCCGAAGCCGCAGAATTGCAAGGGTGGGGCTAGCTTACTCAGCCGCCGCTTGCAGTTTCGGGAAGCGGATATAGTGATTGACCATCATGGTGGCGAAGGCGGTCGGGTCGGGGCGTGCGCCGGTCAACACGCCTTGCGCGCGCAAATCATCTTCAATGCGGTTGAGGATGAACTCAATCGACAGGTCATCGCTGCCGCTGCGCCAGAGGTTTTCTTCGGTCTCGTCTTTAAAGCAATAGCCTTTCCACGAAATCGAATAGCGCAATTCTGACCAGTCATAATCGCCGAGCACCTCATCGCCATTGCGAAGCTGCCATTTATCGTCGCCCATAAAATGCAGGCGGGCGGTTTTATTGTTAATCGGCGGCAGTTTCGGCTTGGTTTCCGCCACGCGGTCCACGCCGTGAAAAACCCTATCCGTATCAATCACAATCGCTGAGTTATGGTCGGACTGAATGGCCTCGCGCGGCCCGTCCGTGCCCTCAGGATAAAAGGCGAAAGCGCCGCCTTTTGATTTGCCGAACCATGACACGCAAGTGGTAATCGGAATGCGCCATTCATCAAACAAGCCGCTATGCAGCATGGTGACGAGCAGCCATTGCGGCGTGACTTTGCGATTGGCCCCGCGAAATTCCGGCACATCGGTATGCACGGCAAGCTCTTGGCCCGGAATGAGGATATTGGCAAAAATAATCGCCGGAACAATGCGCTCGACGCCAGAGATTTTACGCGCCGTTTCGGCCAGCGCCGGATGGTTCATAAACGGCTCAACACCGGGTGCGCGCACCTCTTCGCCATAGGCATAAGTCTCGCGGAAATAATTGGTGCGGGCGGCGGCGGTGTGCATGTCGTCTTGGTTCTCGCTGCCATCCATGCCATGCGCGATATAGTTAAAGGCGGCGTCGAAACGCTGCGGCAATTCTTCGCCAATCCCGTCATTTTCGGCTTCATTGGCATAGGGGCCGAAGCTGCCGAAATGCTCGGCCAGACGCAACATGGTGTTGGCGTCATCGGCAGACAGAAACGGGGCGAGATGATTGTAATGTGCGCGCATAGCGACCTCCCTCAATTTGCCTCAGTTTGGGGTGAAAACGGCTTTTCGGTCAAGTGCCGACAAATAGGCGCAAAAAAGGGCGCGATGGAGACCACCGCGCCCTTGCATGTCACTCGGCGCGATTAAACGCGTTCGATGATAATCGCCGGAGCCATGCCGCCCGCAGCGCACATGGTAATCAGACCGAATTGCTTGTCTTGGCGTTCCAATTCATCAAGCATGGTGCCGACCAGAATAGAACCGGTCGCGCCAATCGGATGACCCAGCGCCATCGCGCCGCCATTCACATTGATACGCGAGCGGTCAATGTCGAGGTCACGAATAAACTTCTCGGTGACGACAGAAAACGCTTCATTGACTTCAAACAGGTCAATATCGGCAATCGTCAAACCGGCTTTTTCGAGAACCTTTTTGGCTGCCGGCACAGGTGCGTTCAGCATCAGCGTCGGGCTGTCACCCATATTGGCAATTGCCTTCACCTTGGCGCGGGCTTTCAGTCCATTGGCTTTGGCATAATCCTCAGAGGCCAGCAGCAGAGCCGCCGCGCCATCGACAACGCCGGAGGAATTGCCCGCATGGTGCACATGGTTGATATCCAAATCCGGATAGGCTTGCGTCACCAGCTTGCGGAATGTTGTGCCGTCTTCATCAAGCGGAATATCAGCCAGCTTGGCAAAGCTCGGCTCAAGTTCGGCAAGGCTTTCCGGAGTGGTTTGCGGACGCGGAAACTCTTCCTTGTCGAGGGCCAGCGAGCCATCTTCTTTATGCACGGCAATCAGTGATTTATCGAAGCGGCCTTCTTCAATGGCGCGCTGTGCGTTTTGCTGGCTGACATAAGCCAACGCATCAACCGCCTCACGGTCAATGCCTTCCAGCGTGGCAATCGCATCGGCGCAAACGCCCTGATGCGGCTGCGGGTGCACTTCGCGCAAACGTTTATTGCCGCTATCGAGGAAAGGTGAATCGGCTTTGGCATCCGTGCCGAAGCGCGACATCATTTCCGTGCCACCGGCAATGGTCATATCTTCCATGCCCGACATGATATTGGTTGCGGCGATATTCACCGAGGTGATGCCCGAGCCGCAAAAGCGGTCAAGCGTCATGGCGCTGGAGCGCACATCATAACCGGCATCAAGCGCGGCCATGCGGCCCAAATCGCCCGACTGTGTGCCGCGCTGTGAGCTTGTGCCCCAAATAATATCGTCAACTTCCGCCGTGTTGATTTTATTGCGCTCGGCCAGTGCCTTCAGCACGGTCGCGCCCAATTGTTGCGGATGGATTTCGCTCAGGGCACCTTTGCCCGGTTTGCCAATGCCGCGCGGTGTGCGGCAGGCGTCAATAATAAATGCTTCAGTCATGTTTAACTCCCGTTTTGGTTGGCGCTAGATTGTCTCGAAATGCGATTGAAATCAAGCGGCATGGCCATCACGGCGAAAACCCCCCACAATTTTGGCGGACAATTTGCCCGTCTGGACGAAAGCCCGTGGCGGGGCATATAGTGAGCCATCAAATAGGGAGATGATTGTGGATTTTCAACTGACCGATGCCCAGCGCGAATTGCGCGATGCGGCGCGTAAATTTGCCCGCGCTGAAATGCCTGATGTGGCGACGTATTGCGAGCAGACCGGCCATCCGGTGAAGCCCGATATGCTTAAGAAACTCGGCAACATGGGCTTTCTCGGCATTAACATTCCTGAAAATCTCGGCGGTTTAGGGCTGGGCAATTTAGAGGCGCTGCTGGTGCTGGAGGAATTTGCCAAAATCTCATCGGCCTCGGCCTTTCCGCTATTTGAGGCCAATGTCGGGCCGGTGCATGCGCTGGTGCATTTTGCCTCTGACACGCTGAAGCAAGAAATCGTGCCGCAAGTCTGCAAGGGCGAGATGGTGCTGGCGGTTTCCATGTCGGAGCCGCAAGCGGGCAGTGCGCTGACCGACCTCACCACCAAAGGCGAGATGAAAGACGGCAAAGTGACGTTGAACGGGCAAAAGCGCTGGTGTTCCGGTGGCGGCCATTCGGACGGTTATTTGGTTTATTGTCGCCTGTCCGACGACCCAGGCGCGAAAGGCATTGGCGCGGTGTTTGTGCATAAAGACACGCCCGGCCTGAGCTTCGGCAAGCAAGAGGAGCTGATGGGCTTTCGCGGTGTGCCATCGGCGGATATTTTTCTCGATAATGTCACCGTGCCGGAAGACAATGTGGTTGTGCCTGCCGGGGGCTTTAGAAAGCTGATGGAAGCCTTTGACCTGGAGCGTTGCGGCAATGCGACCATGGCGCTGGGGCAGGCCTCGGGCGCGCTGGAGGATGTGCTGGATTATGTGCAGGAGCGCAAGCAATTCGGCAAAGAGCTTGTCGATTTTCAAGGCGTGCAAATCAAGCTGGCGGAAATGCAGATGAAGGTTGAGGCGGCGCGGCTGCTCATTCATCGCGCTGCAGTGAATGCCGAGGATGGTCTGCCCAGCGTCATTGACAGCTCGGTCGGCAAATGTTTCTCAAATGAAATGTGCCGCGACGTCACCGGCGCTGCGGTGCAGCTTATGGGCGGCTATGGCTATTCGCGCGATTATCCGATGGAGCGGCGCATGCGCGATGCGTGGGGCTGGGGTATTGCCGGCGGGGCGATTGATATTCAAAAAACCAATATCGCCGCCGCCATGATTGGCCGCCGCTTTGACCAAAGAAGATAAGCCTATTTCAGGAAATCGGGCATATTGCCCTCAAACGCATCACCTGATTTGCTGCCCGATTTACCGCCCGATTTAGCCGCAGGCTTGCCGCTTGATTTTTGCGGCTTGGGTGACGATTTGGTTTCCTTCGGGGTTTCCTTCGGGGCTTGTTTCGGCGAGTCGGCTATGGCCTCTTGCGGTTTGCCGCCGCGTCGATTGCGACCCAAAAGACCGCGCCGCTTGCCGCCGCTATTGGCTTTCGCGTCTTGGCTGCTCTCGCCGCCATCACGCTGTTCACGATTTTTGCCGCCGCGTCCACCACGATTGCTATTGCGATTGCGATTGCGGCTGCGCGGTTTGTCTTCGCTTGCGGCATCACCCTCATTGGGGCCATCAGCCGGGCCAAAGGCTTCGCGGTCGATTTTTTGTTCAATCAGCTGTTCAATCGCATCGACATATTTGCCGTCATTGCGCGTCGCCAGCGTAAAGGCGGCACCCGAGCGACCGGCGCGGCCCGTGCGGCCAATGCGGTGGACATAATCTTCCGCATGGGTCGGCACATCGAAATTAAACACATGGCTCACGGCCGGAATATCCAAGCCCCGCGCCGCCACATCCGAGGCAATCAGATAGGTGGCGTCGCCCGACTTAAACTGGTCGAGCATTTTCAACCGCATATGCTGGTCCATATCGCCATGCAGCGAGACGGCCTTATAATCATGCTGGTGCAGGTTTTTCAAAAGCTCGCCAATATCGCGCTTGCGATTGCAGAAAATAATGCCGTTTGTGACATCCTCTTTCTCAAACAAATCGCGCAAGGCTTCACGTTTTTTGGTCGGCGCAACTTCAATCAGCTTTTGCGAGACATTGTCATTGGTCGAGGAAGGCCGCGCCACTTCAATGCGTTTCGGCGCGGATAAAAACTGCTCCGACAGGCGGGTGATTTCAGGCGGCATGGTGGCCGAGAAAAACAGCGTCTGGCGGGTAAAGGGTATCATGCCGACAATCTTCTCAATATCGGGAATAAAGCCCATATCAAGCATACGGTCGGCCTCATCAATCACCAGCACCTCAACGCCGCGCAGCAGCACACCGCCGCGCTCGACATGGTCAATCAGGCG
>JAQWZC010000004.1 GCA_029253645.1 Alphaproteobacteria bacterium
CGCCTTATCTCTATTCGAGCTATGACGCGCCGTCTGCCTTTGGCGGACAAGAGGAAGCCCAACCCAGCGACCGCAAAAAAGCCGTGATTTTGGGCGGCGGGCCAAACCGTATCGGCCAAGGCATTGAGTTTGACTATTGCTGCTGCCACGCCGCTTATGCACTGGAAGATGCCGGTATTGAAAGCATTATGGTGAACTGCAATCCGGAAACCGTATCAACCGATTATGATACTTCTGACCGCTTGTATTTTGAGCCATTGACGCAAGAGGATGTGCTGGAAATTCTCAGCTGCGAGCAGAAAAACGGCACGCTGGCCGGGGTGATTGTGCAATTTGGCGGGCAGACCCCGCTCAAACTGTCGCAAGCATTGGAAAAAGCGGGCATACCCATTTTGGGCACGGATCCGGACGCGATTGACCTCGCCGAAGACCGCGACCGCTTTAAAGATTTGCTGGAACGCCTCGAGCTGCGTCAACCCGATAATGGCATTGCCCGCTCGGCTGAGGAGGCGCGCGCCATTGCCGCCACAATCGGCTTCCCCGTCGTCATTCGCCCGTCTTATGTGCTGGGCGGCCGCGCTATGGAAATTGTCGATAATGATGCCCAGCTTGAGCGTTACATGCGCGAGGCGGTGGTCGTATCGGGCGACAGTCCGGTGCTGATTGACGGCTATTTGCGCGACGCGACCGAGCTTGATGTTGATGTGCTGAGCGACGGCAATGAGGTTTTTGTCGCCGGTATTCTGGAGCATATTGAGGAAGCCGGTGTGCATTCGGGCGACAGTGCTTGCTCCATGCCGCCACATTCGCTCTCACCGAAAATTATCGACGAGCTGAGCCGCCAAGCCAAGGATATGGCGAAAGCGTTGAATGTTGTCGGGCTGATGAATGTGCAATTTGCCGTGCAGGGCGAGACGATTTTCGTCATTGAGGTGAACCCCCGGGCGAGCCGCACCGTGCCGTTTGTCGCCAAAGTATTGGGCCAGCCCATTGCCCGCATCGCGGCGCGGTTGATGGCCGGCGCGCCCTTATCTGAGTTTAATATGACGCCGCAAAGCTATGACCATATTGCGGTTAAAGAGAGCGTGTTTCCGTTTAACCGCTTCCCCGGGGTCGATACGATTTTGGGGCCGGAAATGCGCTCCACCGGCGAGGTGATGGGTCTCGACCTTGACTTCGCCACTGCCTTTGCCAAAAGCCAGCTTGGCAGCAGCACGGTTTTGCCCGATGGCGGCACGGCCTTTATTTCAGTGCGCGAAGGCGATAAGCAGCGCGCCATTGCACCGGCGCAGCGGCTGACGCAATTAGGCTTTAAGCTGATTGCCACCGGCGGCACGGCGGCATTTTTGGCGCAAAACGGCATTGATGTGGAGCCGGTCAATAAGGTGGCTGAAGGCCGCCCGCATATTGTCGATGCCATTAAAAATGGCGATGTGCAGCTTGTCGTCAACACCACTGAGGGCGAGAAATCACTGGCCGACAGTAAATCCATTCGCCGCACGACGCTGGAAATGAAAATTCCGTATTACACTACCTTGGCGGGCGCTGAGGCCGCCGTGGCGGCGATTAAGGCTTTGGATGAAAATGAGCTAAGCGTCACCAGCCTACAGGATTATGCCGCGCGTCTTTAGTCACCCGACAGATGCTCAAAAAACTTGCCAATTCCATTGGTTTTGTGAAAACTAGAGGCCTGCTCAGAATCGAGTGGGGGAGGATTGCATGGAAACCGTGCCTATGACATCCGGCGGCTATGACGCGCTGGATATAGAATTGAAACGCCTGAAAGGGCCTGAACGTCAACGCATCATCCGGGCGATTTCGGAAGCGCGCGCGCATGGCGATTTGTCTGAGAATGCCGAATATCATGCGGCCAAAGAACAGCAAAGCCATAATGAAGGCCGCATTATGGAACTGGAAGATATGATTAATCGCGCTGACGTGATTGATATTGCCAGCCTCAGCGGCAGTCAGGTGAAGTTTGGAGCCACCGTCAAACTCATTGATGAGGATACGGAAACCGAAGTGACCTATCAGATTGTCGGTGATTTTGAGGCCGACCTTGAGCAGGGAAAAATTTCCGTCTCATCACCCATTGCCCGCGCCCTAATCGGAAAAAGCGATGGCGACAGCGTTGAGGTCAACACGCCGGGCGGCGGCAAATCGTATGAAATCCTCGGGGTGAAGTTTAAGTAGCTTCGCCAATCGGCAGGGCTGTGCGGCCTTTGGAGCGGCGGATGGTCAGCGACGTGCGCACATTAGCGACATTCGGGGCCGGGGTCAGTTTTTGTGTCAGAAAGTCCTGAAAGCTCTCAAGGTCGGGCGCGATACATTTCAAAATAAAATCAATCTCGCCATTCAGCATATGACATTCCAGCACTTCCGGCCAAGCGGCCACAAGCGCCTCAAAGGCCTGCAAATCCGTCTCGGCTTGGCTCTCCAGACCGACCATCGCAAATACGGTGACGCCGAGGCCCAGCATATGCGCGTCCAATTCAGCAAAATAGCCGGTGATGAAACCGGCTTTTTCCAGCGCGCGCACACGGCGCAAGCATGGCGGCGCAGAAATACCGGCTTGGCGCGCCAATTCCACATTGGTCACGCGCCCATTGGTCTGCAAAATATGCAGGATTTTAAGGTCAATATCGTCAAGACGCGGTTTTTTCATCGGGCAAACACTGTTTTTAGCTTTCTGAAACTCGTTCAGCAGGTAATAATCATACTCGTTTTTGAAATAAATGAAACAAAGACGCTTGAAAAGACATAAGAAAAGGAAACGGGCATTTATGCGGATATGGGGCATAACCGGCGGAAGACGCGGCAATGATGTGCTGGTGGAGGGCGTGGCCAAAGCGCTGGGGGGCGAATTGCGGCTCATCCATGCGGCCTTGCGCGCGCCCTATAAATGGCTGGCCCCCTATCGCTTGGCCGAGGGCGAGGCGGCGCGCGACCCGCAAATTGCCGCGCCTTTTCCCGATATGGTGATTGCCAGCGGTCGCCAAGCCGTGCCGCATACGCGATATATTAAACGCGCATTGGGCGGCGATGTTTTCACCGTGTTTTTGCAAGATCCGATTATCGCGCCGCGTCAATTCGATTTTGTTTGGGCGCCGACGCATGACCGCTGCGCGGGCGCGATGAGCACGCTTTTATCGCCGCATAGCATGGATGCCGATATGCTGAAAAACGCCGCCGTCGCCATGCAAGCGCGCCTACTGCCGCATTCGCCCAAGGGCAAAGCCGTGGCGGTGCTGATTGGCGGGCCGAATAAAGTGTATCCGTTTGGCGCGGATGAAATGCAAAATCTGGCGGACGGGCTGGGCACAATCGCCGCGCAAGGGCATTTTTTGATGATAAGCATGTCGCGCCGCTCGCCCGATAGCTATGCCGATAGGCTGCGCGCTGCCCTGCCCGCCGACAGCTATTTTTTATGGGATGGCACGGGCGACAATCCCTATCACGCCATGCTGGGGCTGGCCGAGCGGATTATCGTCACGGCGGATTCGGTGAATATGGTGGGCGAGGCTTGCCTGCCCGGTGTGCCGGTGCAGGTTTTTGCGCTCAAAGGCGGCTCGGCCAAATTCAACCGCTTTCATCGCGCCCTGACCGAGGCCGACATGACCCGCCCCTTTATCGACCGGCTGGAAGACTGGCCGACCCAATCGCATAATGCGACGGCGGAGATTGCCGCGGCGATAGAGGCCGCCTATGCGGCGCGCAAAAACATCTGAATAAGCTGCCCCTGTGGCATGCTGGCCTCTTGGGATTTGCGGAATCGTCCTTACATTAGGAACAGGATTTCGGAGATGATTATGAGTGACGCAAAACACACGAAAATGTTGATTATCGGGTCCGGCCCGGCCGGTTACACCGCCGCCATTTATGCCGCCCGCGCCATGCTGGAACCGGTGTTGGTGCGCGGCCTGCAACCCGGCGGGCAATTGACCATCACCACAGATGTCGAAAATTATCCGGGCTTTGCCGAAGCCGTGCAAGGCCCGTGGCTGATGGAGCAAATGGAGGCGCAAGCCGCCAATGTCGGCACGGAGATTATTTCCGACATCATCACCGAGATTGATCTGAGCGTGCGCCCCTTCGCCGCCACGGGCGATAGCGGCCAGCAATTCACCGCCGATACGGTGGTGATTTCCACCGGCGCGCAAGCCAAATGGCTGGGCCTGCCCTCGGAAGACAAGTTTCAAGGCTTTGGCGTGTCGGCCTGCGCGACATGTGACGGGTTTTTCTACCGCAATAAAAAAGTGCTGGTTGTCGGCGGCGGCAATACCGCCGTTGAAGAGGCGCTCTTCCTCACCAATTTTGCCAGTGAGGTGACGCTGGTGCATCGGCGCGATAGCTTGCGCTGCGAGAAAATTCTCGAAAACCGCTTGCTGGCGCATGAGAAAATCAATGTGCTGTGGGACAGTGCGATTGATGAAATTCTCGGCGATGAAAACCCGCTGGGCGTGACCGGTGCGCGCATTAAAAACACCAAAACCGGCGACACGCATGAGGTTGACGCCGATGGCGTGTTCATCGCCATTGGCCACGCGCCCTCAACCGAATTATTCACCGCCCAATTGGAAACCAAGCAAGGCGGCTATTTGGTGACGCATGATAATTCCACCGCCACCTCCATTGCCGGCGTTTATGCCGCCGGAGACGTGACCGACGATATTTATCGCCAAGCCGTGACCGCCGCCGGCATGGGCTGCATGGCCGCACTCGAAGCGGAAAAACATCTCGCTGAAATGGAAGCCGAAAAACAAGCGGCGGAGTAAGCGCTCGGCAGCTTGCTGCCTTAGCGCGCCCTGCGCCAGCGACAGACCCGCAGCGTCTGGAGTCGGCGGAGTGAGTATAAGCGCTCGGCAGCCCGAATTCATGACGAAGCCGTCCCACCCGCCTTCTCCAAGCGGGGCTGTTTAGCGATGCATAAAAGCTGAAAACCCAAACATTATCCGTTTGTAGTTTCAACGAACCAATTTCTAGGATTAAGAAAATTTACCATTTATCCCACGGTGTAAAGGTGTTCCCCTGAATACACAGAATTATATAGGATGCGATGCCAGCAATCAGAAGGAGTGGGGAAAGTGCAACAAGTAGTATGGGTTATAATTATTCTCTCCTCACTCGCCGCGCCAAGCCATTTCACGTGGGGTTTTGCGACCCGTTTGTGCAGAAGTTTGCACAGAAGTTTGTTGTTTCGGGCGCAAGACTTTGGGCAGATGCGCGGTTGAGTCCATGCCGTGCTGCGCCGTAAGCTGCAAAAGCGAGGCGGAAATATCGTGCATGCGCTCAGCCACCAAATGCACCACAATGCCGCTGCGCTGCACGCGGCCTTCAATACGCATCAGCCGCGCACCAATGGTGATGCGCCGATAACGTTCAAAACGGTCGGGCCAAACAACAATATTGCCATTGCCGCTTTCATCTTCCAGCGTCAAAAACACCACGCCCTTGGCGCTGCCCGGGCGTTGGCGGCAAATCACCAGACCGGCAATCGTCACGCGCTTGCCATTGGGCGCATCGGCCAATATGGAGAGAGGCTGCACATCCATACCGGCGGCGGCCAAGCCATCACGCAAAAACGCCATGGGATGATTTTTCAAAGACAGGCGCAAGCTGGCATAATCCTCCAGCACTTCCATGCCGGGCGGCAAAGCGGGCAGCGCGGCGTGTTCGTCTTCGGCCACGGCAGGCGACACGCCCTGCCCGTCAAATAACGGCAAGGTCGCGGCTTTGCTTTCGGGCGCGAGGGCGCGCACCGCCCACAAGGCTTGCCGCCGCGTCAGCCCCAAAGCGGCAAAGGCATCAGCCCGCGCCAAACGCTCTAATGTTGCCACGCCGACACCGCTGCGCGCCGCACAATCGGCGACACTGTCAAACGCGCCGCCGCCACCTTGCAAATTGCTGTGCCGCGCCGCCACCAGTGCCTCAGCATCGGCCTTTAACAGACCGGTGATTTGATTAAAGCCAAGTCGCAAGCCAATTTGAGGGGCGGCTTCAGAACCGATATCCTCCAAATCGGCCTCGGCATCAGAGGCATTAATGCAAACCGGAAGCGCGGTGACGCCCTGCCGCTTGGCCTCGGCCACAAGCTGCGCCGGTGCGTAAAACCCCATGGGCTGGCTGTTTATCAACGCGGCGCAAAAAGCGGCGGGGTAATGATGTTTGAGCCATGCCGAGACATAGACCAGCAGAGCGAAGCTGGCGGCATGGCTTTCGGGAAAGCCATATTCGCCAAAACCCTCAATTTGTTTGAAGCAGCGCTCGGCAAAATCGCGTTCATAGCCACGCGCCACCATGCCCTCAACCAGCCGCAAACCAAACTCGTGAATAATGCCGGTTTTGCGGAAAGTCGCCATGGCACGGCGCAAGCGGTCGGCCTCAGATGGCGTGAAGCCCGCCGCGACAATGGCAATCCGCATGGCTTGCTCTTGAAACAAAGGCACGCCCAGCGTCTTGCCGAGCACTTCTTCCAATTCTTCCGACGGAAACTCAACCGGCTCCTCGCCATTGCGGCGGCGCAAATAGGGATGCACCATATCGCCCTGTATCGGCCCGGGGCGCACAATCGCCACCTCGACAACAAGATCGTAAAAATCGCGTGGCTTTAAGCGCGGCAA
>JAQWZC010000009.1 GCA_029253645.1 Alphaproteobacteria bacterium
CCGGATGAACCGGCCAAACGCACGGTTGAGGTCGAGGCGTTTTGCTCGTGGTCAGCATGCAGAATGAAAATGCGATCCATGGCGCGCGCCAGCACCGGACTGATATTCATATCCTCGCAGGGCACTGAGAAGCACATATGCAAGAAGTTGGCGGCATAATCGAGATCATTGCGCGGATAAACAAAGGGCTGGCCGATTGAATATTTATAGGCCATCGCCGCAATGGTCGGGATTTTGGCAATCAGGCGGCGGCTCGCAATGCGGCGCTGCTCTTCATCATTAATGTCTGTGCTGTCATGGTAAAAGGCTGACAAAGCACCAACCACACCGACCATAATGGCCATTGGGTGGGCGTCACGGCGGAAGCCGTGGAAGAAGCGGTTCATTTGCTCGTGCAACATGGTGTGTTGCGTAATCGCGCCCTCAAATTCTTGCAATTCAGAAGCGCTCGGCAATTCGCCATAAAGCAGCAAATAGCAGGTCTCGATAAAGTTGCCCTTATCGGCCAATTGCTCAATTGGATAGCCGCGATGCAGCAATGTGCCTTCTTCGCCATCAATAAAAGTGATGGTGGATTTGCAGCTTGCGGTTGAGGTAAAGCCCGGGTCATAGGTGAATTGACCGGTTTGACCGTAAAGCGAGGAGACATCGATGACGCTTGGCCCCACTGTGCCCTCGTGAATGCCGAATTCATAGTCTTTTCCGAGGCTGGCGAGTTTTGCGCTGTCGTCGCTCATAATGGTCTCCCTTTTTGCTTATCTGGCGGTTTCATAGCACATAAAATGGCGGCAAGCCAGCGTCTGCGGCCTGTTTTGCGCCGATTTAGACTGTTTTTAACGGGTAATTTGGTCGTTTAAGCGCGCCAAAGCCTCGGTTTTATCCAATAGGGCCAAAACATCGAAAATGCCGGGCGATTGACTGCTGCCGACCAGCGCGGCGCGAAAAATTGGAAGGATTTTGCCCATTTTCAGCTCGTTCGTTTCCATATAGGCCTTCATGACCGCCTCAATGGCGTCATGCGACCAATCCTGCAAATCCGCCAGTTTTTGCGCCAATGCGGCCAAATGCGGTAGATTTTCGTCATTCAGATGATTTTGCAGCTTCTCATCCACCGCAATCGGGCGTTTTGCTGCCAAAAACGCCGCATCGGCGGCAAGGTCGGGCAGGCGGGTGGCGCGCTCTTTCAATAGCGGCATGGCGACGGTCAGCGGCGCGGCGAAGTCAGCCAATGCGCCGTTAAGGGCGATGGTTTCAGCCACCAAATTCGCGTCATCTGCCCTGTTCAGGTGCTGTGCGTTCACATTATCGAGCTTTTCAGTATCAAAACGCGCCGGAGATTTACCAATCGCCTCCAGCCCGAACCAGTCAACCAGTTGCGCCGTGGTGAAAACCTCGTCATCGCCGTGGCTCCAGCCAAGACGGGCGAGATAATTACGCATGGCCTCGGGCAAATAGCCCATATCACGATAGGCCTCGACGCCCAAAGCGCCATGCCGTTTGGACAGCTTCGCGCCATCGGCACCGTGAATCAGCGGGATATGCGCGAATTGAGGCACTTCCCACTCAAGCACGGCGTAAATCTGCGCCTGCCGCGCCGCATTGGTCAAATGGTCATCCCCGCGAATAATATGGGTCACGCCCATATTATGGTCATCAACGACAACGGACAACATATAGGTGGGCGAGCCGTCAGAGCGCAGCAAAATCAAATCATCAAATTGCTCATTGGCGGTGGCGACGCGGCCTTGCACCGCGTCATCAATCACCGTCTCGCCGCTTTGCGGGGCTTTGAAGCGCACAACAAAGGGCGCGCCCTCAACATGTTTAACCGCGTCACCATCGGGGCGGCATGTGCCGTCATAGCGCGGCGGCTTGCCCTCGGCGCGGGCTTTCTCGCGCATGGCCTCGACTTCTTGCGGCGTGCAAAAACATTTATAGGCTTTGCCTGCGGCCAAAAGCTGCTCGGCAATCTCAACATGGCGTGGCGCATTGGCGTGCTGGTAAAACACCTCGCCATCGGCCTCCAGCCCCAGCCAATTCATGCCTTCAAGAATGGCGTCCATCGCCTCTTGGGTCGAGCGGGCGCGGTCTGTGTCTTCAATGCGTAGCAAAAACGTGCCGCCATGATGGCGCGCAAAGGCCCAATTAAACAAAGCGGTGCGCGCGCCGCCAATATGCAAAAAGCCGGTCGGTGAGGGGGCAAAGCGGGTAACGATTTTTGTGGCGTCTGTCATAGGGTCCTGCGTGTTTCCTGCATCTCTTTATCTGGCGCGCATGGTGTCGCGCATGGTGTCGCGCATGGCGTGTCGCGTATCGCGTGTAAATGGGTTTAGCCTCGCCTTGCAGTCGCTAGCGTTACTGTTCGGTCTGCGTCACCTTTGCATAGCTGATACCACAAAAAACGGCTGTGCCCCAATATGCATATAGGTCAATTTTCTATGGTGATTTGCGGGTTTGTGCTGGCCATTGTGTTTTTTCTTTTATGGCCGCATGAACCGTCACCCTTTATCGCGCCCACAATGCTGGCGGCGACCGCGCTCATCTATGCGGCGGCGCGTTATATCGGGTCGCAATCGCTCAGGCGCGTCGCCTATATTTTGCTGGCTATGGGGCTTAGTTTTGGCTGGGCGCAAACGCGCACATATAACGAGGCGACGCAAACCGGCGAGGCGGTTTTTGGCCGGATGCAGGTGAGCGGCATGGTTGAATGGCACGAAGCGCAAGCGCGGGGCAGTCGCTGGGATATTCGACTGCAAGACGCGCAAGGGCGCTTTTTCATGGTGCGCCTTTACGGCAAGCAGGCGGATTTGGTGCGCGCGCAACCCGGCTGCGGTATCACGCTGACAGCGGATATTCAGCCCTTGCCGAGGCCAATATTGATTGGCGGCTATGACCCGCGCCGCGATGCGTGGTTTGCCGGTCGGCGCGGGCAGGGTTTTATGCGCTCGATTGATGCGGTTGATTGCACGCAAAACTTGGCCTTGCGACATTATTTGGCGCGGGGCCGCTTGGCGTTGGCGTGTTATTATCGCGCCCATATGTCGCCGCAAACCGGGCCGGTTGCTGCTGCCTTGGTGACCGGTGTGCGTGCCGCGATTGATAAATCCGTGCGCGATGCGTTTCGTCATAGCGGCTTGGCGCATATGTTGGCGATATCGGGTCTGCATATGGCGCTGTTTGCCGGATCGGTTTATGCGCTGCTGCGCTTGCTGGCCGCGCTGTCGCCGCGATTGGTCTTGGGCCGCGATGTCAGAAAACCTTGCGCGATAATCTCGCTTAGCGCGGCCACCGGCTATTTGTTTTTATCGGGGGCGGGGGTGGCGACACAGCGCGCCTATATCATGCTGGCAATATTCTTCCTCGCCATTCTGCTCGACCGTCCGGCGATTACCATGCGCAATGTTTTATGGGCCGCCTTATTGGTTTTGCTTTGGCAGCCCCATGCGGTTTTGCAAGCCGGATTTCAAATGAGTTTTTCTGCCGTCATGGCTTTGGTTGCGGTCTATGAGGCGTGGCGGCAACGCGACATGCTGCATTTGCGCTGGGAGCGTTTATCGCTGGCGCAACAGTTTTGGCGGCGCATCTGGCGTTATGGCTCGGCGCTGTTTCTCACCAGCCTCATTGCGGGCAGCGTCACCGGTTTTATCGCCATTGTCAGATTTTAACAGGTCGGCACATTCGGCTTGCCTACCAATCTTTTGGCCATGCCGATATTCGGCACATTGATTATGCCAATGGCACCGCTGTCTTTATTGCTGATGTCGGTCGGGCTGGAAAAGCCAGTATTATTTCTCATGCAAACCGGCATTGAGAGCGTGGTGGCGATTGGCACATATTTTACCGCGATAAGCGGGGCTTTATGGCGGCCCGGAGCCAGTGCCGCCTTCACTCTGCCGGTGGCCGGTCTGGGTTTTGGTGTGCTGTGTTTGGTGCCGAACAATTGGCGGTTTATAGGTGCGCTGCCGATACTCATCGCGCTGTTTGGCGTCGGGCAGGGCGCGCGGCAAGCGTTGCATATGTTTGGACGTGATTTGATTGTGGCGCGCACAGCTGAGGCGGAGTTGTTTGTGCTGCGCCAGCGCGGCAAACAATATGAGCTTGACCGCTTGGCGCGTCATCACGGGCTGACACCGGAAACGCTTTCATGCCGCCCGTCTTGTCGGCTGGTGTTACAAGACGGGGTGCAATTGGCCTATCACGACCGCAGTGCCGGATTGACAAAATCGTGCCGCGAGGCAGATGTGATTATCATGCCCTTTGCCGAGGCGCGTTATCCGTGCCGCGCGCAATTATTCGACAGCCGCGCTTTCAAGACGCGTCGGCATCGTCAATTTGCAATTAAAGAGGGGGCGTTAACGGCGCAATATATGCGCCGAGAAAGATTATGGGAGCGTGATTAATATTTGCGCATCAGGCCGACAAGGCGACCCTGCACCCGCACCTGGTCAGCGCGGAAAATGCGTGTTTCATAGGCCGGATTGGCGGCTTCCAGCGCAATCATTTCGCCCTTGCGGCGCAAACGTTTCAATGTCGCTTCATGGCCTTCAACCAGCGCGACAATAATTTCGCCATTCTCAGCCGTGGCACCGCTTTGAATGACCGCCGTGTCGCCGTCAAAAATACCGGCATCAATCATCGAGTCGCCATGCACTTCCAATGCGTAATGGTCGCCCGAGCGCATCATTTCAATCGGCACGGAGATTTTATTGACTTCTTCTTGCAGCGCCTCAATCGGTGTGCCTGCCGCAATGCGGCCCATCACTGAAACCGTGACAGCATTGTCATCATTGGCAGCGTGGGCGCTATGCGATGAATTTTGTGGTGCATTGGCCGCGGTCGGGGCGCGGCTGGGCGCAGACATGGAGCTGGCCATTGTGTCGGGCAATTTCACGACTTCAAGCGCGCGCGCACGATGGGCCAGGCGCTTGATAAAGCCACGCTCTTCAAGCGCCGTGATGAGGCGATGAATGCCGGATTTGGATTTCAGATTAAGCGCTTCTTTCATTTCGTCGAAGCTGGGCGATACACCGGTCTCTTTCAGACGTTCATTAATGAACAGTAAAAGTTCGTATTGCTTTTTGGTGAGCATGAGCCCCTCCAGATAAAACGTCAAAGTAGAACGAATCGCTAACTCCTATGTTCTACTTTTATTCGTTTTTTGCCGCAAGGCCGTTTTTTATGATTCGATAAGTTTTTTTGTGGCGGCGGTCACATCGGCTTGGCGCATCAGGCTTTCACCGACCAGAAAAGCCGGAACGCCGTCGGCCATCAGGGCGCGCACATCATCATTGCCGCTAATGCCGCTCTCGCTGACCAGCAAAATATCATCGGGCGTTTGCGCCATAAGCTGGCGAGTGGTGTCCAGCGAGGTCTCAAATGTCCGCAAATTGCGATTATTAATGCCCAGCAGTTTCGGGTCGAGGGCGAGGGCGCGGCTCAATTCGGGCGCGTCATGCACCTCGAATAAAGCGTCCATGCCATAGGCGGTCGCGGCGGCGTAAAGCTCGTGCGCTTGGGCGTCGCTGACTGCCGCCATGATGATGAGTATGGCATCAGCGCCCCAGCTTCGCGCTTCAGCCACTTGATAAGTGTCATACATAAAATCTTTACGCAGCACGGGCAGGGCGCAAGCCGCGCGCGCGGCCACCAGATATTCCGGTGCGCCTTGAAAGCTCGGGCTGTCGGTCAGCACAGACAAACAGGCCGCGCCACCTTGCGCATAGGCCTCGGCAATCAGCGGCGGATTAAAATCAGCGCGAATAAGGCCTTTAGAGGGCGAGGCTTTTTTAATCTCGGCGATGAGGGCGGGTTTGCCATTGGCGCGCTTATTTTCCAATGCCTGAATAAACCCTCGCGGCGCATCTGCTGCTCGGGCTTGTGCCTCAATTTCGGCCAGCGGACGCGCCGCTTTGGCGGCGGCAATCTCGTCCAGCTTATATGCGGTAATTTTATCAAGAATGTCGGCCATGAGTCTATTGGTCAGCCAGCTTTTGTGTGGTTGCAATCAGATTGGCCAGCACCGCCTTCGCGCCACCATCATCAATCGCCAGCGCGGCCATCTCGGCGCCTTCTTTCAGGCTTTCGGCCTTATTGCAGACAATCAGCGCAGCAGCGGTGTTGAGCAGCACAATGTCGCGATATGCGCCCTCTGCACCGTCCAGCAAAGCGGTCATGGCGGCGGCGTTTTCTTCCGGTGTGCCGCCGACTAAATCTTCGGGCTTGGCGCGTTCAAGCCCGGCATCTTCGGGTGTCACCTCAAAAGCCGAGACCTCGCCTTTGCGCAATTCAGCAACGGTAGATGGGCCGGTGGTCGTCAATTCGTCCATGCCGTCAGAGCCATGCACAACCCAGGCGCGTTCCGAGCCAAGCTTTTTCAAAACATGTGCCAGCGGTTTGACCCATTCTTTGCCGAACACGCCGAGCAATTGTCGATTTGCGCCAGCCGGATTTGAAAGCGGGCCGAGTAGATTGAAAATTGACCTAAAAGCCAACTCTTTGCGAATGGGGGCAACATGGCGCATGGCAGAATGATGATTGGGCGCGAATAAGAAGCCAATACCAACATCGTTAATGCAGTGTTCCAGCGCGTCAGGTGACAATGATAATTTTACACCGAGTGCTTCCAACACATCTGAAGAGCCTGATTTTGATGTTTGAGCGAGCGTGCCATGTTTTGCAACATACGCGCCGCAAGCTGCCGCCACCAAAGCCACGGCGGTCGAGATATTATAGCTGCCGCTGCCATCGCCACCGGTACCACATGTATCGAGCACATGGGTCGGCACTTTTACTTTCAGCGCATTGGCACGCATAACGTTAACACCTGCGGCAATCTCGTCCACTGTTTCGCCGCGCACGCGCAACATGCCGATGAAAGCACCGATTTGCGATGGCGTGGCGTCGCCGCTCAGAATAATCTCGAAAGCAGCAGTGGCTTCTGCGCCGGTCAGCGGACGGCCTTCCTGCAAAATGGCCAATATCGGTTTTAATTTTTCCGGTTGAGCGTCCATTTAGGCCTCCAGCTTTTCATCCAGCGTCAAATGCTGCGGGGCAATATCTGCCGCCACATTCAGTCCGGCGGTCTTCAAAAAATTGCCGAGCAATTTATGCCCATGCGCCGTGGCAATGCTTTCAGGGTGAAACTGCACACCATATATGGGCCGTTCCTTATGGCGCACCGCCATAATAATTCCGTCATCGGTTTGCGCCGCCACCTCAAGGCAATCAGGCAGGCTGGGCGGGTCAATCACCAGCGAATGATAGCGCGTAACGCTCAGCGGGTCGGGCAGGCCGTCAAACACGCCCGCGCCATTATGCTGAAGCGCACTCAGCTTGCCGTGCATGATTTTATCGGCGCGCACAATATCGCCGCCAAAAGCCTGACCGATACATTGATGTCCGAGGCATACGCCGAATATCGGCATATCGTCGGGCGAGGCTTTAATCAGCTCGAGGCAAATGCCTGCCTTGTCCGGGTCGCACGGGCCGGGCGATAAAATAATCGCTTTCGGCTTGGCGGCGAACACCTCATCCGGCGTTGTTTTATCATTACGCACGACCTCACAATCAGCGCCCAAATCGCCGAGGAATTGCACCAGATTAAAGGTGAAGCTGTCATAATTATCGATAAGCGTCAGCATTAAGGGCGGTTCTTTCTGTCGGCGGCCAGTTGTAGCGCAATCTCAGCGGCGCGAAACAAGGCGGCGGCTTTATTCACGGTCTCATCATATTCATTTTGCGGGGTGCTGTCATACACAACGCCGCCACCGGCTTGCACGTAAAGTTTTTTGTCTTTCACCACGGCGGTGCGCAGCGCGATGCATGTGTCCATATCGCCATTGGCCGAAAAATAACCGACACAGCCGGAATAAATGCCGCGCCGCTCGGTTTCCAATTCATCAATGATTTCCATAGCGCGAATTTTCGGCGCGCCGGATACTGTGCCCGCCGGAAAGCCAGCCACCAGCGCATCAATCTCATCAAGGTCTTGGCGCAGCGTGCCGGTGACATCTGACACAATATGAATGAGGTGCGAGGTTTTTTGCAGACCAAACGCCGTATTGACCTGAACCGAGCCGATTTCAGAAACCCGCCCGACATCATTGCGTCCCAAATCCAGCAGCATCAGGTGCTCGGCGCGCTCTTTTTCATCGGCCAATAGTTCGGCGCTAATGGCGGTGTCCTCCGCCAGCGATGCGCCGCGTTTGCGGGTGCCGGCAATCGGGCGAATATTGACTTCGCGGTCTTTCACGCCGACCAGCACTTCGGGGCTGGAGCCGACAACGGCAAAGTCGCGCATATTTAAGAAGAAGAGATAGGGCGAAGGATTGACGCGGCGCAGCGAGCGATACAGATCGAAAGGCGGCAGGTCGAAATCAATGTTAAAGCGTTGGCTCAGCACCACTTGAAACACGTCGCCCGCCTCAATATAAGCTTTGCCTTTTTCAACCATGTTGAAATAATCGCTCTGACTCATATTGGATTGCGGCGCAGCAAACTCATTCGGCACACTCAACGCCTCATCTTGCAGGGCGACGCGCAGCTTTTCTTCTGCCGCATCAAGCCGCGCCAAAGCCGCCTCATAAGCCGCGTCCGCGCTCGTCGCATCCGGGCGCACGGCGGTGACGAGGCGGATATTATCGGTGACGCTATCAAATACGGCGATGAGGGTAGGGCGCATAAACAGGCAATCGGGCACATGCATCACATCAGGATTGGTGTTCGGCAAATCCTCCATATGGCGCACCATATCATAGGCCATATAGCCAAACAC
>JAQWZC010000016.1 GCA_029253645.1 Alphaproteobacteria bacterium
GCCGCAGTATAAACTTTAAATCCGTCATGGCCATTATGGCGATAGGACAGCTCAAGCGCTTCCACCGTGCTGACATGCTGCTCACCGGCACGGTCGAGCCATTCGACCTCCACCAGAACATCGCAAGTCTCGCCGCCATAAGCACCCGCATTCATCGCCACGGCCCCGCCCATCGCGCCGGGGATACCGCGATAAAACGCCAAACCGGCAATAGAGGCCTCAGCCGCCGCGCGCGCCACACGCACATCAAGCGCCGCCGTGCCGGCTGTTAATTCCGTGTCACTTATTTGGGTAATCTCGCCAAAGGCCGCGCCCAGTCGAATAACCGCGCCGCGAATACCACCATCGCGCACCAATACATTCGAGCCTGCGCCCAAAACCGTCAGCGGCACATGCAGCGGCAAAGCGGCCAGAAACGCCGCCAAATCCTCAACATCAGCAGGCATGAAAACAATATCGGCAGGCCCGCCAACGCGGAACCAGCAAATATCGCCCAGCGCGACATCAGCCATCAGCTTGCCCCGCAAAGGCGGCAGCGCGGCCAGCCATTCAGGCGCATGTGGCATTGTGAGCGGCGTGGCTTTCGCGGTCATAAGCGCCCCTCCAATTGTTGCGGCAAGTCATAAGCCAGTTGCGAGATGGACCCCGCGCCCATGCAAATGACGACATCATCGGCTTGCAATGTGTCGGCCAGCGCATCGGGTAAGTCTTTATCTTGCGCCAGGGCGATAACATGGCGATGGCCATGCGCGCGCAGCCCCTCGGCCAAAGCGGCGGCGGTCACGCCCTCAATCGGGGCCTCGCCCGCCTCATAAACCGGCAGCACCAAGACAGTGTCTGCGCCATTCATGCAGGCGCAAAATTCGCTGAATAAATCGCGCAGGCGCGTATAGCGATGCGGCTGCATAATCGCAATGACGCGCCCCGACGTAACGGCGCGCGCGCTTTCCAGCACCGCTTCGATTTCAACAGGGTGATGCGCGTAATCGTCAAAAATGCGGATATTCTGCCCGACCTCGCCGACAGTGGAGAAGCGACGCTTCACCCCGCCAAAGCCGTTTAGCGCGGCGGCAATGGTCTCGGCAGTCGCGCCCAATTCCAGCCCCGCGGCAATCGCGGCCAGCGCATTTTGCAAATTATGCTTACCGGCCATAGGCAGGCACAGTGCCTTAATTTCAATATCGGCATCATTACGGCGGTCGCGATAAATAATATCGAAATGCTGCTTCAGCCCATCTTCGCGAATATTCACGGCGCGCATATCGGCCTGCTCGCTGAGGCCATAGGTGATTAAGCGGCGGTCCGTCACGCGCCCGACCAGCGCCTGCACTTCCGGATGGTCGAGGCACACAATACCGACACCATAAAACGGGATATTGGCGATATAGCTGTCAAAGGCGGCACGCAGCCCGTCAAAATCGCCATAATGATCAAGATGTTCGGGGTCGATATTCGTCACAATGCCAATCGTCGCGGGCAGGCGCACAAATGTGCCATCGCTCTCATCAGCTTCCACAACCATCCACGCGCCCTGCCCCAAACGGGCATTGGTGCCATAGGCATTAATAATGCCGCCATTAATAACCGTCGGGTCAAGGCCTGCCGCATCCAGCATGGCGGCGGTCAATGAGGTTGTGGTGGTCTTGCCATGCGTTCCGGCAATGGTGATGCACGGCTTTAAGCGCATCAGTTCAGCCAGCATTTCAGCCCGGCGCACAACCGGAATATGATTTTCACGCGCCGCAATTACTTCCGGATTATCGCCCTGCACGGCAGAGGAGACGGTGACGACACCTGCGCCCGCAACATTTTCTGCCGCATGACCGACAGCCACATCAATACCCATATCGCGCAGACGCTGCGTATTGGCATTATCGCCCAAATCGCTGCCCTGCACCTCATAGCCCATCACATGCATGACTTCGGCAATGCCGCTCATGCCAATGCCGCCAATGCCGACAATGTGAACCCGACCGAAAGAGCGCAAACCGCTCGGCATGGTGGTCACCTTATCCATTGGCAACCTCCTTCGGCTTGTCGATATGCACCGGCGCTTCTTGAGCCAGACAGTCAATATAACGAAACAGCCGACCGGTCGCATCAAGCTCGGCAAATGTGCGCGCCTTATCCGACATGCGCTGAAGACGCCCCTCATTATCCATCAGCTTGGAAAGCTCATCGGCCAATAGCTCAGCCGTGAAGTCGCGCTGGGCGACAACTCTGGCGCAGCCCGTGCGGTCCAACTCATGCACATTATGTTTCTGGTCTTGGTCTAATGAGCCGGGCAGCGGCACAAAAATTGTCGGCACACCCAAGGCCGCCATCTCGGCAACCGTGGATGCCCCGCCGCGCGCAATCATCAAATGGGCGCGCCGCATACGGGTCGGCAAATCGGTGAAGAATTCGCGTATTTCGGAATAAATCCCTTCATCGCCATAGGCGGTAAGTGTCTCGCGCATATCGACTTGGCGCACTTGTTGAACGACACGCAGGCGGCGTTTTTTATCCGCCGGCAGCAGCGCCAAGGCTTTTGGCACAATATCGGTAAACACGCTGGCACCCTGACTGCCGCCGAAAATCAATAATTCAAAAGCCCGGCTGGTGGCCAAATAGCGATAGCCGCCCGCCGCCGCTTTCAATATGGCGGGGCGCAATGGATTGCCCGTGCGGCGCATTTTCTCGGCGGCCGCTTTGGGAACATTCACCGTGTCATTATAGCTGGTCGCCACAAAGCTCCCCAGACCGGCGGCCAGCTTATTGACCCGCCCCAATACGGCGTTTTGTTCATGCACCAAAACGGTGCGGCGCATTAATAATCCGGCCAATACCGGCCCGAAGGACGGATAGCCGCCAAAGCCGACAACCACTTTCGGGCGCAATCGAATGATTAAAAACATGGAAACAAGCAAGCTCACCAGCAGCGTCACGATACGCATCGGCACGGCAAACAGCCCGCCGCCATAAACCGTGGCCGCCGGAATTTGATGCAATGCCATTGGCGGCAAATTAGAGACATAAGCCATGCCGCGCTTATCGGTGACGAGATGCACCTCATAGCCTGCCGCCGTTAACTCCTCAGCCACCGCACCGGCCGGGAACATATGCCCGCCCGTGCCGCCTGCCGCGAGCAAGATACGACCGCCGGTTTTCAAATCATGTTTTGTTTTTGAGCTCATGAGCGGCCCCCTATTGCAATGGGAAGCGCGGTTGCCGGCATGGCGCGTAATTGTAAATGCGCCGTGCCGCGCCGCCGCATCAGGCCGACCAACATGCCCATGGTAATGGCCGAGGCCAGCAGTGACGAGCCGCCATAAGAAATGAAAGGCAGTGTCATGCCCTTGGAGGGAATGAGGTTGAGATTGACCGCCAGATTGATAATCGCCTGCAAGCCGAAAAGGCAAATCAGACCGGCAGAAGAAAGCTGTACCCAATGTTCGTTTTCTTCGCGCAAAGCCCAAAGCGCGCGCCAGACCAAAAAGCCGAATGTCAGAATGATGAAGCCGCCCAAAAGCAGCCCGCCCTCTTCGGCAGCAACGGCGAACACATAATCGGCATGGGCGTCGGGCAAAATTGATTTTACCTTGCCATCGCCCGGGCCGACACCGGTCACCCCGCCGGAGCGAATGGCGTCCATCGCCTTATCAACCTGATAAGTGTCGCCGGTTGACGGGTCGAGAAAACGTTCAATGCGGCTGCGGAAATAAGGATAGGCCGTGTAAACATAGGCACCCGCGCTGAGGCCGATAGCCGTCATGGCGGCGATGAGTTTCATCGACCCACCGGCCAGATAGAATAAGCACATCCACACCAGCGCCAGCAAAATGGTCTGCCCAAAATCAGGCTGAAGCGCCAAGAGGAAGCAGCAGCTCAGCAAAAGACCAAGCGCCAGATAAATATCATAGGCCCTAAAGCGCGCGCGTTGGCGCGCCATCAGCCAGGCCACCACCACCACAAAGGCGGGTTTTAAAATCTCTGAGGGCTGAATGGAGACACCAAAAATATGCAGCCAACGGCTCGCGCCCTTCACCGTCACACCGGCGAATAAGGTCAACACCACACCGCCAATCGCGCCGACCAACATCAGCACGGCGAGGCGGCGTATCCATATGGCATCAAGCATGGAGACAAAAAGGAAAACAAATGCGGCCAAAGCCAAAAACACCAATTGCTTATTGGCGAAGTGATAGGTTGATTTGCCGATATGCTGCGCCACGGCGGGGCTGGCCGCCAGCGCGGCGAAAAAGCCCAAGCCCAATAATATCAGCACGCCGATAACCATTTGGCGGTCAACAGTCCACCACCATTGGGCAATCGGGTTGCGGCTGGTGCGCGATAAAATGCTCATTGCGCGCCCTCCGCCTTACCGCTCATCTCATGCTCGGCGTTAATCCAATCCGCCACAGCGGCGCAAAACGCATCGCCGCGCGCTTCGAAATCGGCATATTGGTCAAACGAGGCACAGGCCGGTGACAACAGCACAATCGACGTGTCGAAATGATCGCTCTTGGCCTGCAAAGCGGCATCGGCAACGGCCTTATCCAATGTGCCGCAAATGGTTGTCGGCAGATTATCGGCCAGATTATCGGCAAATAGCGGCGCGGCCTCACCAATCAAATAGGCAGCGCGAATATTGCCGAAATAAGGCGTCAACATATCTAGCCCCAACTGCCCGGCTGCGTCAGTTTTGGCGCGCCCTCCGGCAATCCAATAAATATTGTGATAGGCGGCCAGTGCGTGACGGGTCGCCTCCATATTGGTGGCTTTGGAGTCATTCACAAAAGTCACCGCCGCATGGTCGGCAATCACTTGCAGGCGATGCGCCATGCCGCCGAACGTTTTGAAGGCTTTTATAATCTGCGTCGTGCTGATGCCCAGCGCCTGCCCGACGGCAAAAGCGGCGGCGGCATTTTGGGCATTATGCGCGCCCGGCAGTGCCGCGCAATCGGCCAGAGAAATAATGTCTTTTTTCGGGCCGCTGACTTCAATCGCATTGGCCAGATAAATCATATCCGCCCGGGTCGCGCCAATGGTGATGAGCGGCACGGCGTCGCCCGACAGCTTGTCTGCCAGCGCGCGGCCATAATCATCATCCGTGCCGATAATCCGCGCTTGGCGCGCTTTGCCCTCAGCAAACATATGCGCCTTAGCCGCCGCATAGCCCGCCATATCGCCATGGCGTTCAAGATGGTCGGCGGTCAAATTGAGCCAAACCCCAATATCGACCGCAAAGCGGCGGTTTAAATCAAGCTGATAAGAGGATAATTCCAGCACATAAGTCGCGCCCGCCTCGAGCGGCAGCTCCAAAACCGGCGTGCCGATATTGCCGCCTTGATGCACCGTTTGGCCGGCCACTGCCAGCATATGCGTGACCAAAGCCGTGGTGGTTGATTTGCCATTCGTGCCGGTAATGCCGATAAGCGTCACGCTGTCGCGCAAATCGCCATGCGCCAACGCATCGGCAAATAAATCCATGTCGCCCAGAATATCAGCACCCGCAGCGCGCGCCGCCAGCACCACCGGATGCGGTGCCGGATGTGTGAGCGGCACACCGGGGCTGACAATCACTCTTTCAGCGGCCCCGAAATCTTGCGTTAAATCCCTAATCTCCGCGCCCATATCAGAAGCTGCGAGACGCGGCGCTTCCGCATCATCCCACGCGACCACCTGATTGCCCGCAGCTTTCAGCGCCGCCACCGCAGCCAAGCCGGAACGGCCCAGCCCGAAAATGGCGGTCTCACCTGAATATGTCGGAAGTGCAATCATCGACTACCTCAGCTTCAACGTGGCAAGGCCGACCAGCGCCAGCACAACAGAAATAATCCAGAACCGAATAACAATCGTGCTTTCGGCCCAGCCGCGTTGCTCGAAATGATGATGCAGCGGCGCCATAGCAAAGACCCGCTTGCCGGTAAGTTTGAAGGAAGCGACCTGCACAATCACCGATACGGCTTCCAGCACAAACAGCCCGCCAATAATGGCCAGCACCAATTCATGCTTGGTGATGATGGCAATCGTGCCCAGCGCAGCGCCCAAAGCCAGCGAGCCTGTGTCCCCCATAAACACCGCCGCTGGCGGCGCGTTATACCAAAGAAAGCCGAGACCCGCGCCGATAAGCGCGGCGCAAAATACCGCCAACTCGCCCGTGCCAGGCACATAATGCACTTGCAGATAGTTGGCGAAAATCGCATTGCCGACGAGATAGGCGATAAAGCCGAAACTGGCGGCGGCAATCATGGTCGGCACAATGGCCAGACCGTCCAGGCCATCTGTGAGATTGACCGAATTGGACGCGCCGACAATGACGATTAATCCGGCAATCAGATAAAGCGGCAGGCCGAAAGGCAGCAACACATCTTTCAAAAACGGAATGGCATAGCTGGTCGCCAATTCGCCGGGCAGATTGGCGCTGATGAAAAGCACGGCGACAATGGCAATCATCGCCTCCAAAATCAGCTTAATGCGCCCGGGCACACCATCGCTGGAATTGCCACGCAGCTTCAAATAATCATCGGCAAAACCGATAAGCCCGAAGCCGATTGTGGTCAGCAGCGCAATCCATAAAAAGGCGTTTTGCAAATTGCCCCATAAAAGCGTGGAGCCGATAGACGCCAAGAGAATGAGTAAGCCGCCCATGGTCGGCGTGCCGACTTTCGTTGTCAGATGCGATTGCGGGCCATCGGCGCGAATGGGCTGGCCACGCCCTTGACGCGCCCGCAGCGCGTTAATCATCCACGGCCCCAAAATAAAACTGAGGAGCAGCGCCGTCATGGTCGCGCCACCGGCACGGAAAGTGATGTAATTGAAAAGATTGCCGCCCGGCAAATCGCCTAGAACTTGTGTCAGATGATAAAACATTATCGCGCCTCCTTTTGGTGTCGGGTTTCACTCAACATGTCGATGAGCCCATCAACCACCAAACCCATGCGGCTGGTATTTGAGCCTTTCACCATCACCACATCATCGCCGCGCAACTCGCGGCGCAAAATCGACAAAGCGTCCTGATGATTATCGGCATGCAGGCCCAGCCGTCCGCGCGGCAAAGCCTTATGCAGGTTTTGCATTAACGCGCCGCAGGTAATGACCAAATCAATATCCGCCGCATCGGCTTTATCAGCCAAATCACCGTGCAATTGCGCGGCCCCATCGCCAAGCTCGGCCATATCGCCCAAAACTGCGATGCGCCGCCCCTGACCTTTGCGCGGCGTAAGGCTCAATGTTTCAAGCGCCGCCGCCATCGAGGTCGGATTGGCATTATAGCTTTCATCAATCAGCGTCACCGGCGCATCATCTTCGCCCAATCGATAGCGCGCACCGCGTCCGGCCAGCCCGTCTTGCTCGGCAATAGACAGCGCAGCCAGTGCCAAATCGGCACCGGCGACATGCACCGCGCTCAAAACGGCCAGACTATTGGCAACTTGATGAATGCCCGGCGCGCCGATTTTATAGGTCACGGTTTGGGCGCAAATATTGGCGGTCACGCAGCTACACGCTTCGTGCAATTTGGCGCGCTCTACATGACTGTCAGCATCGCTGCGCCCGTCGGCAGAAAAACTCAGCATATTGATTTCATGCTGTTTTGTAGTCGCGGCGAGCATGTCGAAATACTCACTATCAAAGGGCAATATCGCCGTGCCGCCCGCTTCAATGCCGCCAAGAATTTCAGCCTTGGCCGCCGCCAGAGACGCCATAGAGTCAAAATTTTCAATATGCGCCGCGGCAATGGTGGTGATGATGGCACAATGCGGGCACACCATATCCACCAGCGCGGCAATCTCTCCGGCATGGTTCATGCCCAATTCAAACACGCCAAATTCGGCGTCCTCAGGCAGGCGCGCCAGCGTCAGCGGCACACCAATATGATTGTTGAAACTGCGCTCGGCCGCATGGACTTTGCCCGATTTCATCAGCGCCGCCGCCAAGCTGGCTTTGGTGCCGGTTTTGCCGACACTGCCGGTAATGGCAATAATATGAGCGCGGCTGCGTTTGCGGGCAGCACGGGCCAGAGCCTCTAAAGCCGCCAGCACATTATCAACCCGCAACAGCACCGCATTTTCGGACACGTCATCAGCCTTGAAATCAGCCCCGACCAGAGCCGCCGCCGCGCCTTCATCAAAAGCGCGGGCCACATAATCATGGCCATGAGCGCGTTCGCCCGGCAAGGCGACAAAAATATCGCCGGTGTTTAATTCGCGCGTATCAATAGCCAGACCTTGCGCCTGCCAATCGGCGGCAGGGGTCGCCAGCAAATGCGTATCAAGGGCGGCAATCACGTCGCTGCCATGCCAGAGAGCCTCAGCCATGCTGCCCCCCTTTCAGTGCCAAAACAGATTGCGCCTTTGTCACATCGTCAAACGGCAAAATTATGTCACCGACAATCTGCCCGCTTTCATGGCCCTTACCGGCCAGCAAAATCAGGTCATTGGCTTGCGCCGCATCGATAATCGCCTCAATCGCGCTGGCGCGATCGCCAATCTCTTGCGCCTTCGGACACGCATCCATAATGGCGGCGCGAATGGTGGCGGAATCTTCATGGCGCGGATTATCATCGGTCACGAAAACCATATCGGCTTGCGCCTCGGCCACCGCCCCCATGTCAGAACGCTTGCCGACATCGCGGTCGCCGCCACAGCCAAACATCACCAGCAAGCGACCCCCATCGGGCAAATGACGCCGCAAAGCGGTCAGCGCATTGTCCAGCGCATCGGGCGTATGGGCGTAATCGACAAAAACTGCCGCGCCATTAACTTCATCACCCGCCTGCGCGCTCAGTTTGCGTCCGGCCAATTGCATGCGCCCACGCGGGGCTTCAAGAGTTTGGCAGGCGCGCAGCAGGGTTTCATCCTCAAGCCCCATCGCCTTGGCCATGCCCAATGCGAGGGTCAGATTTTCAATTTGGAAGTCACCAATAAGCGGCAAGGCAATGCTATGCGCCGCGCCATCAAGCGTGAGGGTGACGTCTAGTCCGGTGGCACGGCGTCCGGCAATCTCAATATGCACGGCATCGCCGCGCCGCCCGACCGGCATTAGCTGGCGACCGGCTTCGGTGCAAGCGGCGGCCATATCGACACCGGCTTGATGGCTCATCGTGATAACGCAGATGCCCTCTGCCGACACAATTTGCGTGAACAAGCGCTGCTTGGCGGCGGCATAATCTTCGGCTGTGGCATGATAATCGAGATGGTCGCGTGACAGATTGGTGAAGCCCGCAACCGACACATGAACCCCGTCAAGGCGGTGTTGCGCCAGCCCGTGACTGGAAGCC
>JAQWZC010000035.1 GCA_029253645.1 Alphaproteobacteria bacterium
CATCAATAAAGATGATGCAGGGCGCATTGGTTTTGGCTTGCTCGAACATATCCCGCACTCGGCTGGCACCGACGCCGACAAACATTTCAACAAAATCAGAACCCGAGATAGAGAAAAACGGCACATTGGCCTCGCCGGCAATGGCTTTGGCCAGCAGCGTTTTACCCGTGCCCGGAGGGCCGACCAGCAAAGCGCCTTTCGGGATACGACCGCCGAGGCGTTGAAACTTGGTCGGGTCTTTCAAAAACTCGACGATTTCTTGCAAATCATCCTTGGCTTCATCAATGCCCGCGACATCGTCAAACATGACGCGGCCTTGCGCTTCATTCAGCAGCTTGGCTTTTGACTTGCCAAAACCCATTGCGCCGCGACCGCCGCCTTGCATTTGACGCATGAAGAACACCCACACACCAATCAGCAGCAGCATGGGGAACCAAGAAATCAGCACACCCAATAATGTCGGCGAGCCGGAACTATCCGGCTTTGCGGTGATGGAGACACCGCGCTCTTGCAGCCTTTGCACCAATGACGGGTCATTGGGCGGCGCATAAGTGGTGAAGGACGACCCGTCGGAATAATTGCCGGTGATGCTATCACCTTCAATCGTCACGGCCGCAACCGTGCCAGCATCAACTTCTGCCACAAATTGTGAGAAGTTAATATTGCGGTTCGATGTCTGCGCCGCGGGCCCCTGAAATACATTGAACAGGGTAAAAAGCATTAGGCCGACAACCAACCAGACAGCAATGTTTCTCATACTATTCACCGTTTCACCTTCATTTTATCTCTGGACATTATCCGTTGGGGATACCCATCGTATTCTGACGCAAATCTCCTACTCAACATAATATAGGCACGCATGAGCCGATTTTCCAGCCCCGCCGCCAATTCAGGCCACATCCATAATGTCGCGGAAGACATCTTTTGAATAAACGCCGGAAATACCGAAATCTGTCGAGTTTTCAGGGGGTTGCGTCACGAGCGGGCACTCCATCAAATCCGCCCCCGCATAAAGGCCGGGCAGTGCGGCATAATAGACAGCCGGAATTTGGTCGTCAAAAACCGCGCCGCGCCGACGCATTTCCTGCACACCCTCGGCCCCCAAAGCGGCCACATGCACCCCCGCCGCATCGGATGCGGCAAAACTAAAGCGCTTATCCCACACGCCACGCGCCGCAGAAACACCAACCGGCGACGGGCAAGCCGCGGCTTCGCGCCCCATGAACACCCTATCGCCGCGCCATCTGACCTGCGTGCCGCCCAATACCGCGCCGCCATGCGGGCGATGGGTCATCTCATCCAGCACACGATCTGATTTGCGGCGTTTAAGCGGATGCCTATGCTGCCCGAAATATTGCACAAAGCGGCCAAGCAAACGCTGCTTATGGGTTTGCGGCAGGGCGTCAAAGCGCGCGCTCGGCAAACATAAAACACCATAATCATGCCAATCAGCATGGCTTTCCAACCAGCCGGTCAGTTTTTTATCAAGCGCGGCTTGGGTCTGGCGCATATGGGTCGCCATCTCCGCCAAGCGCGCCGCGTCCAATCCCTCAGCCGCCAATTTGGGCATTAAACGCCGCCAGCGCACCCGCTCAAACTGCGTATCCTGATTGCTCGGATCATCGCAAATCGGCAACCCAGCCTCAGCGGCAATCGCTTTCAGCCTATCGCCTGCTTCGTTTAAAAAGGGCCGCAGCAAAAGAAGCGCACCGGCCTCGGTCTCAATTTTTTGGCGCGGCGCCATGCCGCCCAAACCCTTCACGCCACTGCCGCGCGCCATACGCATTAATACGGTTTCCGCTTGGTCATCTTGATGATGCGCCAGAACCAGTGCTTGCGCGTCATGTTGCGCGCACCAGCCTGCCATCAGCCGATAGCGCAATCGGCGCGCCTGTTGCTGGATACCTTTTGTCGGCAAATCTTCATCCGCCGTTAATACGGCATGCGGCAAACCCAGCGCACGGCAAACATCCGCCACTTGTGCCGCCTCATCCGCCGCTTCGGGGCGCAATTTATGGTCAACCGTCAGCACCGAAAAGCGCGGCGCATGGGCGAGTTTTTGCGCCTCAGCCGCCAGTGCCAGCAATCCCATAGAATCGCCGCCGCCCGACACGGCCAAGGCCAAATGCGCGTCCGCACCATAAGGCTGCAAGCGGTGCACCAGCGCCGCCGAAGTTAGTTTATGAGGCACAACCGGCTCTTTTTTTCTCGATTTGGGCGCGCTTGGCGACCGCGCTGGGCGCATCGGGAAATTTTGCATTTAATTCGGCAAAGGCGTCGCAGCCGGTTTTCTTTTCGCCCAAAGCGGTCAGGGTCATGCCCAGTTTCAATAGGCTGTCGGGCGCTTTTTTGCTCGCCGCATAAGTTGTGTAGCCGACCAGAAAAGCCTGCGCCGCCTGCTTATATTGACGCTGCACATAAAAGGTTTCGCCCAGCCAATATTGCGCGTGACCGGCCATTTTATGCGATGGAAACCGCTCAACCAAGGAGGCAAAATCAACCCGCGCGCCGCTATAATGACCGGCCTGCAAATCGCTTAAAGCGCGCTCATAAAGCGCTTGCGGGTCATCCAAGGGCGTGCGCACGGGCGCATCAAAATCGGCCAAATCAGCCGGATTGCCCTCGCCCACCAAAGGCGTGGTGACATCAATCACCGCCGACGCGTCAACCAGTCCGGCGACCGGCGCGGCTTTTTTCACAAAGCCGATAACTTCCGGCTCGGCAGAAGAAGAGGAAATGCCCTGATTGGCGCGCATCATGCCGCCTTCCAGCGACTGAAAACGAAACTCATTATCCGAGGAGGCCTTATCGAGACGCTGTGTCATGTTTTGCATATCAATCATCAAGCGGTCGGTTTGCGCTTGCAAGAGGCGCAGCATTTCAACCAATTGATTAAATTGCACACGCTCCGCTGCCGCGCTGGTTGCCGCGCTGGTTGCCGCATTTTTAGAAGACGAAGACGAAGCTGGTGCCGCAAAATTGCCCTGCGGTGACAAAAGCCGCGTTTCCAAAGCCTCAAGGCGTTGCTTCAGGGTTTGCGTTTCAGTCAGGCGATTGCGGGCATTCAAAGTGCGCTGCGCGTCGAGTAATTGCTCAAGCTGCGCCAAACGCAATTCCAAAGCATCCACACGCTCGCTTGCCGGTTCATCCCCCGAGCTGCGCGGCGCAAATTCAGACGGCACACGCAAGCCCGATTGCGCCCATACGGGGCCAACCAGCAAACATGCGGCGGTCAATAATGCAGCAAAAATTTTCATCACTTGTTTTATGCGCGTCTATTTCGGCGAAAAAAAGGCAGAAAAAAGGGCACCCGAAGGTGCCCTTAAATCCGTTTTCACGAAATTAGCGAATGGTCGCAACCGCACGGCGGTTTTTCGACCAGCAAGCTTCTTCCGAGCACAAAGATACCGGACGCTCTTTACCATAAGAAATGGTTTGCAAGCGGCTTCCGTTCACACCTTCGCTAATCAGGAAGTCACGCACGGCATTGGCACGGCGCGCACCCAAAGCAAGGTTGTAATCGCGTGTGCCGCGCTCATCGGCGTGGCCTTCAATAATCAGATTAACGCTGCCATTTTGCGACAACCACTGCGCTTGATTGCGCAAGGTCGCACGGGCAGAACCGTTCAGATTAGATTGGTCAGTTTGGAAGAAAACGCGGTCGCCCACATTTTGCACCAAATACTGAGCGTCAGCAGATGCCGTCGCGCCAGCAGACCCGGTCGATGATGATACAGAAGCCGGCTCTGTGGTTGAGGCACAACCCGCCAACGTCAGACCCGCCACTGCCATGGCAATTAGAATTTTTGATTTTGTCGACTGTCCCATCGATAGCTCCTCAATATGCGCAGGCCCTTTGCCTGTCCCTGTTGCGTAACTTAGCCAAAAAAAGCACAAATGCAATCCTAAGCTAGCATAGTTAAAAATCGTTACAATTACATGACTCAGCGAATTAACGGTGACCATGCCGGGTCAGATGCCCAGCCGGGGGTCGAAATCGGTCGCTCATTATAGCCCGTAACGTCCACTGTCCACAAGGTGGGACCTTGGTCAGCCCCGCGCCCTTCGCGGAAAAAGGCGATAACCCGCCCATTTGGTGACCATGCAGGGCCTTCATTATGATATCCCTCGGTCAAAATACGCTCGCCACTGCCATCGGTTTTCATCACACCAATCAGAAAACGGCCATTCAGCGTTTTGGTGAAAGCGATTAAATCGCCGCGTGGCGACCAAACCGGCGTCGCATATCTTCCCTCGCCATAGGAAATGCGCCGCACATTTGTGCCATCCGCTTCCATCACATAAAGCTGCTGCGAGCCCATGCGGTCGCTTTCAAAAACAACTTGGCTGCCATCGGGCGCATAGCAAGGCGCGGTATCAATCGCCAAAGATGAGGTCAGACGGCGGGTTTCGCGCGTCCGCAAATCCATTGTGTAAATATTGGAATTGCCATTGCGCTCAAGGCTCATAATAATTTTTTGGCCATCAGGCGAAAAGCGCGGGGCGAAAGTCATGCCCGGAAAATCACCCACCACTTCTTGCTGTCCGGTCTCAATATTCAGCAAATAAACCCGCGGCTTATTGCGATAATAAGACAGATAGGTGATTTCTTGCGCTGTCGGGCTGAAGCGCGGGGTCAGCGCCAGCGCACTGCCACGGGTCAATTCGCTTTGCGCGAAACCGTCTTGGTCCATAATCGCCAGTTTTTTGACGCGGTTATTTTTCGGGCCGGATTCCGACACATAGACAATGCGCGTATCAAAATAGCCGGTCTCGCCGGTCAGGCGTTCATAAATCGCATCCGCCACCAAATGACCGATGCGCCGCCAATTTTCGGGCGTGGTGAAAAATTGCAGTCCGGCCATTTGTTCCTCGGCCACCACATCCCACAAGCGGAACTCCACCAGCAAGCGGCCATCGCTGTGCTGCACGGCGCGCCCCGTCACCAAGGCCAGCGCATTAATCACCCGCCAATCGGTAAAGCGCGGGCGCACATTCACGCCAATATTGCGCTCAATAAAAGCGGCGCGGTCAACCGGACGGAACAGGCCGGAGCGTTCAAGGTCGGCGGTAATCACCGTCGCCAAATCTTGCCCCACCGTGCCCTCGCCATCAAAATCCAGCACCGCAATCGGCAATGGCTCAACATTGCCTTGGGTGATGTCAATCTTCAGGGCGGCCTGGGCTGAAAGCGGGGCCAGTAAAACGGCCATCGCCAGAAATGCCGCACGGCCGCGCCGCGCAATTCCGAAAATAGATGTCAAATAAGCCGTCATGGTGTTCTCCTAACCGCCAAGCATTGTGCGGGGATCAAATGTTAACTCAATGTTGCGCCAGCTTGCATATTTTTCTGCCGGCATGGTGAAAGGTTGGCAGCGGCGAATGGCGCGCAAAACGCTTTCAGCCGCAGCGCGAAAAAAAGGATCGCCCAAAAAACGCCGATTGACCACCACAGGCCCGGCCGATATTGCGCCCGCAGGGGTTAAAGAAAGACGAACCTGCACCACCAAATTCTCAGCCTGTTTGGCACCGGCAGGCGGCGACCAACAGCGGCGCATTTGTGCGCGAAACGCATCCACCTCATTCAGCGTCAGCCGCTCACCCGCCGCCACGGCGCTGTCACTCTCGCGCGCGCCATTATCGGCGGTTTTTTGGTCGGGCGTTTTATTCAGCAAGGCTTGCACCCGCCCCACATCCAAAAGCGGCTTGGGCTTCACATTCGGACGCGCCAAGGGCACGGGTTGCGCCACACGATAGCGCGGCGTCTCGGGCGCGGTTTGCTTCGCCGCATCATTTGACGGGTCTTGTGCTTTGGCATCAGGCAACGGCATGGCGTCTTGCGCCGTCGCCTCAGGCGCGGCTTTATGCTCATGCGCGGTCGGCGTTTGGCGCGCCTGTTTTTCTTCCGGCATGGTGGTCTGCTCAACCAATTTGGTGAATTGGTCAATCGTGATGATATCAATCGGCAGATTTTGGTCGGTCAGGCGCGATTTATGCATCATCGGCGTCCAAAAGCCGAGCATGGCCACCAGCCCTAAATGCAGCAGAAGCGAGGCCAGAAAATTGCGCGAGGCGAACATTATTTATCCTGCCCCCGCTTTTCCGTCACCAGAGCGACGCGGGCAAATCCGGCAGCGCTAATCTCAGCCACAATGCCCGCCACCAGACCATAGCTCACGGTTTTATCGCCGCGCACATAAATACGCTGCTCGTAACCGGCACCGGCAATCGCCCGCAGGCGCGGCACCAACATTGATTTTTCAATCAGCGTTTCCTGAATAAAAACCTGTCCCTCAGCATTGATGGAAATGGCCAGCGGCTCCTCATCACCGCGCAGGGCTTGCGCGCCGGTTTTCGGCAAATTGACCGGCACACCGACCGTCAATAGCGGCGCGGCGACCATAAACACAATCAGCAGCACCAGCATGACATCAACCATGGGCGTGACATTGATTTCCGACATGGGGCGGTAATGGCGTCTTTTGCGCGACGCCGAACCGGATGAGGGGGGAGCGGAAAAAGCCAACAGCCTAGCCTTTGCTTTGCGGGCCGCTTTGGCGGGCAATCAGATTGATAAAATCATCGGCAAAATGGTCAAGCCGCGCCGCAAAACGCTGCACGGAAGACGCGCAGGCATTATAAGCAATCACTGCCGGAATGGCCGCCAATAGGCCCAAACCGGTGGCGAATAAAGCCTCAGCAATGCCCGGCGCGACGACCGCCAAATTTGTGTCGCGGCTCATCGCAATAGCCTGAAAGCTGTTCATAATACCCCATACCGTGCCGAACAAGCCGACAAATGGGGCGACCGAGCCGACCGTCGCCAGAAACAAAAGACGGTTTTCAAGCGCTTCCATTTCCCGCGCCACGGCATTGGTCAGACTGCGTTCAATCGACGGAATAATGCTTATCGCATCGGCTTGGCGACGATTGCCGTCTTGGCGCACCCATTCCCGCATGGCGGCGTTAAACACGCGCACCGAGGGGTTGGCCTCATTATTGGCCAGTTGGCGATAGATATTTTGCAATGTCTCGCCCGACCAAAACATCGCTTCAAATTCTTCCGCCTGCCGACGCACGCGGCGATAGGTCAGGGCTTTTTCAATGATGATTGACCAGCTGAGCACTGAGGCGGCAATCAGCCCCAGCATGACCAGCTTGACGACAATATCGGCGCGCATAAAAAGCGCCCAAAGCGAAAAATCGGTGGCCGCAAGCCGCGCTGCCTCATTAAGGGTGACTGTTTCCATGAATTTCTCTCACAATTTGTGTTCTTCTATGGCCTAAATGTGACCAAACTTTGTCACTTTTCAGCCCCATTCGACAGAAAAGACGCGCCGAGATACGGTTGCAATAAAGCTGCAACCTCTTTCGGCATGCGTTTTGGGCGGCCTTGCAAATCGACCACGGCGGCCAGCACATGCGCCTGCCATAGCGTTTCGCCATCGCGCGAGACGCGCTGCTCGGCCACCAGACGCGCGCCGCGCAATTGCGTGAACACGGTCTCGACCAGCAATTCATCTTCCACCCGACCGGGCGTCATAAAATCCATATCCATGTGGCCGACGACAAATGCCAGTTGCGGGTCATGCGCCAATAATTGCGTATGGGTAACACCGGCCAGCTTTAAAAAATTAGAGCGGCCCCGCTCGGCAAATTTCAGATAATTGGCGTGATACACAAAACCGGAAAAATCAGTGTCTTCATAATGCACCAGCACCTTCATCACATGGCGCGTGCCGCGCTTATCCTTATCGGATATATCGAAGCTGCCGCGCAGTTTAAGGTCTTCCATCGCTCATCCCCCAGCATTTTTCTGCAATTTATCTAAGTCTGAAAGAAGCAACATAATTGCCGAAAAATTGCGATTCGTGTGTTTTCTTTATGTCGGAATATGATAGCCTATCACGAAATTTGAGTTGGAAGTTGCGTAATGAAAAAAGTTCATGTGTTGGTTTTAGCTATCGCCCTGACCGGTTTGGCAGGGTGTTCCTCCTTTTCGGATCGATATTCCTCGACCAAAGAAAAAGTGGTCGCCTCGGGTAAAAAAGTGTCGAAACAAGCAGGCGTCGCCACAGGCGGCCTGATTGGTGAAGACGAATATGAAAAATCGGTCGGCAAGGCGCGCCGCCGTTATGATGATATTCCTGAAGCGCAAATCTGCTGGCAGGCAACGCAAGAAATCTCTCAAAGTTGGGAATTGTTTAAAGCCAATAAACGCTTTATCCGCAAAAACCGCTTTAACAATACCGGCATGAAGCTGTTTAAGGCCTTCACCTCCAACCTTTATAAGACGGTGGATAATGCGCTGCCCGTGCCCTTGCCCAGCCTGCCCGAAGACCGGCTGAAATATGCCACCAAACAGGTTGAGTTTAACCGCAGCAATATGGAAGATTGGGCGAATATTTACAGCGCGATTTGCGCCAAATAATCACTCATCGAATAAATCATTTGCCGCCTGATGCGCGCTTGTCGGCGCATCCAATCCCAAATGTTCAAAAGCCGCCGGCATAAGCACCCGCCCGCGCGGCGTGCGATTGACAAAGCCAAGCTGAATGAGAAACGGCTCGACAATATCCTCCAGCGCATCGCGCGGTTCACCCAGCGCGGCGGCCAATGTTTCAATACCCACCGGCCCGCCGATAAATTTCTCAGCCACAACTTTTAAATAGCGTCGGTCCAAACCGTCCAGCCCGCGCTTATCGACTTCCAAGCGACCCAAAGCGGCATCGGCAAGCTCGGCGCTAATCTCATCCGCCTCATCGACATTGGCGAAATCACGCACCCGACGCAGCAAACGTCCGGCCACACGCGGCGTGCCGCGCGCGCGCGAGGCAATCTCATGCGCGCCCTCATCAGAAATCGCCAGCCCCATCAGCCCGGCATTGCGGCGAATGATATATTCCAATTCATCATGGGTATAAAAGCCGAGATAAATCGGAATACCGAAACGGTCGCGCAGGGGCGTGGTCAACAGGCCGGAGCGCGTGGTCGCGCCCACCAGCGTAAAGGGTGGCAGGTCGATTTTGACCGAGCGCGCCGCCGGGCCGTCGCCAATAATCAAATCAAGCTCAAAATCCTCCATCGCCGGATAGAGCACTTCCTCAACCGCCGGACTGAGGCGATGAATCTCGTCAATAAACAACACATCATGCGGCTCAAGATTGGTCAGCAACGCCGCCAAATCTCCGGCCTTGGTGATGATCGGCCCCGAGGTGGAACGAAAGCCCGTGCCCAATTCGCGGGCAACAATTTGCGCCAAAGTGGTTTTACCCAAGCCGGGCGGGCCGGCCAGCAGCACATGGTCGAGCGCATCCCCGCGCTTTTTCGCAGCCTCAATAAAGATTGCGAGATTCTCGCGGCCCTTTTGCTGGCCGACAAAATCTTCCAACGTCTTGGGACGCATGGCGGCATCGGCATCTTCCGATTGCTCATTGCGGTCAATCAAGCGCTCATCCATCAGCTCATTTCCTTCAGCGCCGCTTTAATCAACGCCTCAATGGTGTCGGCTTCGTCGCCCAGCTTACTGCGCGCCGCCATTAAAGCCTGATTGGCCTGCACACGCTGATAGCCAAGATTGGTCAGGGCCGACAGTGCCTCTTGCAACAGCTTGCCGCCCGCGCCATCCGCATCGCCTGCGCTGCCCGTGCTGGCGATAAATTGCGCTTCGGGAATTTTATCCTTCAATTCTTGCACAATGCGCTGGGCGACTTTCGGGCCGACCCCGGGAGCGCGTGACACCATGGCTTTATCTTCGGCGGCCACGGCTTGCGTCAAATCAGCCGCCGATAAAACGCCTTGAATGGCCAGCGCGACTTTCGCACCAACCCCCTGCACACCCATTAACAGGCGGAACCAGCTTCTTTCTTCTTCACCGGCGAAACCGAATAGCCGCAACTGGTCTTCGCGCACATAGGTTTCAATCGCCAGACTGACCGCCTCGCCATCGGCGGGCAAAGCGTCAATCATCCGCGCTGAGCCTTCGACCATATAGCCGACACCGCCGACATCAATCAGCACCCAGCCACCGCCGCGATCATCGAGGCCGCGCCCATCAACCCGTCCGCGTAAACGACCAATCATGACGCTGCCCTTTTGCTGTCTGCTTTGGCAATCGCCGTTTGCATTTTGCCGCCAAAATCTCCGGCATGTGCCAGCGTGATAGCGACCGCCAACGCATCGGCGGCGTGTTCATTTTCTATTTCCGCTTGCGGCAATAACATTTGCACCATCGCCTTAATCTGATTTTTATCGGCGTGACCCGAACCGGTGACGCTGCGCTTGATGAAATTCGGCGCATATTCGCTGACGCCGATTTGCTGTCGCGCCGGCACCAGCAGACACACAGCGCGCGCTTGCCCCAGCTTTAATGTCGCCGCGCCATCGCGATTGACAAAAGTTTGCTCAACGGCGGCATAATCGGGCGCATATTGCGCGACCACCGCTGCCAGCCCCTCATCCAATTGTAAAAGTCTTTCAGCCAAAGAAAGTGACGCATCAGAGCGCACCGCGCCATTGGCGATATGGGTCAGCTTAGAGCCGTTCATATCAACCACACCCCATCCGGTGAACCGAAGACCCGGGTCCAATCCGATAAGGCGTCGTTTTGCTGTGCTCACATGCTTTCCCTTCTGCCTTAAGCCGAAAGTTGTTGCAGCACCTCTTCCGAAATGTCGAAATTGGCATAGACATTCTGAACATCATCTACATCGTCCAGAGCTTCGACCAGCTTAACTACTTTTTCGGCTGCTTCGCCGTCCACGGCAATATCATTCTGCGCCCGCCAAATAATATCAGCCCCGCGCGGCTCCCCCATAACCTCTTGCAAGGCATTGATAACATTGTGCAATTCATCCGGCGCACAGATGATTTCATGGCCTACATCAGAACTGTCCACATCATCCGCTCCGGCCTCAATCGCTGCTTCAAACACGGTTTCGGCATCGGCGCGCTCGGCATCGAACTCAATCGCGCCAACGCGGTCAAACATGAAAGACACCGAACCGGTTTCACCGAGATTGCCGCCATTTTTGGAAAAAGTGGACCGCACCTCAGCCGCCGTGCGATTGCGGTTATCTGTCAGCGTCTCGACAATAATGCCAATACCCGCCGGGCCGAAGCCCTCATAACGCACTTCTTCATAAACCGTATCGCCATCATCCGCGCTTTTCTTAATCGCCCGCTCAATATTGTCTTTCGGCATATTTTGCGCCCGCGCCGCCAAAATGGCCGTGCGCAAACGCGGATTTGAATCCGGATCGGGCATGCCCATTTTCGCCGCGACCATAATCTCTTTGGTCAGACGCGCGAAAATTTTGGCGCGCTTTTTATCTTGCGCGCCCTTGCGATGTTGAATGTTTTTAAATTTGGAATGGCCTGCCATGCCGTCCTCCGCGTTTCGTGAGACTTTACACTATAGGTTTGGCGCGGCGGTGGAAAGCCTGCCACCGGCACGAATGGGATGAATGGCAAGCGCCTTGCCCGTTGCATTATCGGTTTCCACCATGACGCCGCATAGCGTCGGTGTGCCTTGCGCTGCGCCAAAGCGGCCGCCACGCAATTTGGTGACAAAGCGATTGACCGGCTCTTCTTTTTCCATGCCGATAACGCTGTCATAATCGCCGCACATGCCGGCATCGGTTTGATAGGCCGTGCCATTTGGCAAAATTTGTGTATCCGCCGTCGGCACATGAGTATGGGTGCCGACCACCAGGCTGGCGCGCCCATCGCAAAAATGCCCCATCGCCATTTTCTCAGATGTCGCTTCGCAATGCATATCGACAATAATCGCATCCGCCGCCTCGCCCAAAGGACACGCCGCCAATTCGCGCTCGACAGCGGCAAACGGGTCGTCCAGCGATTCCATGAATAATTGCCCCATTACATTGACCACCAAAACGCGTTGGTCGCCGACCTCATAGAGGCCCGCGCCCTTGCCCGGCGTTTCGGGCGGAAAATTGGCCGGGCGCAATAGCCGCGGCTCATCAGCGATAAAGCCGCGAATATCTTGCTGGTCCCAAACATGATTGCCGGTCGAGACGACATCCACACCGGCCTCCAAAAAAGCGCGGGTAATATCGGGCGTAATACCAAAGCCACCGGCGGCGTTCTCGCCATTCACCATTACGAAATCGAGCTTATATTGAGCGCGCATCACCGGCACTTGGCGCACAACCGCTTCGCGGGCGGCGCGACCGACAACATCCCCTAAAAACAGCAAACGCATTTTTTAATCCCTATCAAATTCATGCCATTGCGAAGGTGTCAGCACGGCGTGTAAGGCCTCGTCATGCGGCGCGATGGGGCATTTGTCAACCATTTGCATATCGAAAGCGAGGCCGATAAAGCGGCAATCACCGCGCTTTTTAAGCTCGGCCAAGCTGCGGTCATAAAAGCCGCCGCCACGACCCAGCCTATGGCCCTGCCCGTCAAAGGCCAAAAGCGGCAGCAGCACAATATCCGGCGTCACTTGTTGCGCCGTGGCGCGGGGCGCGGCAATGCCCATATCATCGGGCAGCAGCGCATCACCTTTTTTATAGCGGCGAAAAATCAACGGCGCGTCTTCATCAATGCAAACCGGCAGGCAAATGCTGTGACCCTTGCGACGCAAAGCCTGCATCAGCGGCTGCGGGTCCAATTCGCCCCCCATTGGCAGATAAGCGGCGATAATGTTTCCGGCCGCCTTTTCAGCATGGAGCTTTTCAGCATGAGAGGCCAATGCCTGCGCCTCGGCTGCGCCATGCGCCTCAAAATGGGCGCGGCGCCGAGCGGTAAGGGCGCAGCGCAAGCGGTCTTTTTCATCCATATGTCACCTGACGCAGGGTCATTGATTAAAAAGGTGGAACCGCCACAACCGTTTTCCGCCGTATCCTCGGAGACCTACAAAAGTAGGTGGGCACCGTATGGAGCAGGCCGCAACCCGCCTCAGTGACAGCTCCCTAAAGGACCGTAAGGCCCCGAGCGTTAAAAGCAGTCTTCGCGTCGGGCAGTTCCTGTTGCCTTATAGCGGCAAAAACCCGACCCCGTCACCTTATTAAAGCGGATTGCCGGGTGGTGCGGGCGTGCCATTTGAGGAACCATTTGAAGGCTCCGACAGGTCAGGCAATATGGTTTCGATTTTTTCCGCCGCATTATTCAGCGCGGCAGACAAAACATCTTCGATTTCATCAACCCGCGCCGATAGGGCGTCGCGCGATTGACCGGCTTGTGCCAATTCTTGGCGCACCGCCTCAAGCTCATGTTTCAAATCGCGCAAATCATTGCACAGCATTAAACCGGTCAGCACCATTAAATGACTGTCACCGGCTTTCTCATTGCCTTTTTTCATGGTGGCGACCCGCGTGGCGAAATCCTCGGCCAGTTGCGTCACTTGCGCCTCATCACCATCGCGGCATACGACTTGGAAGGGTCGCGAATTCACGGATATGGTTATCTCGGCCATTTAAGCCTCCCCCAGCACATCATCAATTTGTTGCATCGCTTTCTCGACTTGTGTGGCGGCGCGTTTTTGCGCGCCCTCCAAAGTTTGGTTTTGTTTTTTCAAGGTTGAGAGGTCAGTGCGTAAATGCGCGCATTCAATTTGCAAGGCATCCAATTCGGCCAATTGACCAAGCATAGTCTCGCCGTCACGGCTCAAACGCGCATGTTCGGCGGTCAATCTATCGACGGCTTTTAACAGCCGTTCTAAAGCGGGTTGAATTTTCTGCATCACTCACCTCACATTATAGCATAAGATTTCCCCGATTTCTTCGTCAAATATTCGGTTAATTAGGGGACTCTCACGGGCGAATCTGGCATTGACTCTGACAGGCCGCGGGCGCATTGTGCGCGCAATTTTTAGACGGTCTTGTGGGCTTATTTCAGCCCGACGAGTAAGAGGGATTCTCAATGTCTGACGCCGACAAAAGCGCTTCTTCCGAAACCGGCTCCATGCCCCTTCAACACATGGCAAATGCCATTCGCGCCCTGTCTATGGACGCTGTGCAAGCCGCCAATTCCGGCCATCCGGGACTGCCTATGGGCGCGGCCGATATCGCCACTGTGCTGTACACGAAATTTTTGAAAATTGACCCGCTGGCCCCGGAATGGCCCGACCGCGACCGCTTTGTGCTGTCGGCCGGTCACGGCTCAATGCTGCAATATGCGCTGCATTATCTCGTCGGCTTTGCCGATATGACGCTGGAGGAGATTAAGAATTTCCGCCAGCTCGGCGCGCGCACTGCCGGTCATCCGGAATATGGTCACGCCGCCGGTATCGAGACCACCACCGGCCCGCTGGGCCAAGGCATTTCCACCGCCGTCGGCATGGCACTGGCTGAGCGTATGATGAATGCGCGCTTTGGTGATGAGCTGGTCGATCACTTTACTTATGTGCTGGCTTCGGATGGTGACCTGATGGAAGGCATCAGCCATGAGGCCATTTCCATTGCCGGTCACTTGAAATTATCGCGCCTCATCGTGCTTTATGATGACAATGATATTTCCATTGATGGGCCGCTCAACCTGACTGAATCCGGCGACGCTTTAGGCCGCTTTGAAGCCGCCGGTTGGGACGCTGTGCGGATTGACGGCCATGACCATGCCGCCATTGAAGCCGCCATTGCGGCGGCGCGTGACAGCGATAAGCCGAGCTTGATTGCGTGTAAAACCACCATTGGCTATGGCAGCCCCAATAAGCAAGGCACAAGCGGCGTTCATGGCGCGCCTTTGGGCGATGACGAAATCGCCCTGACCCGCGAAACGCTTGGCTGGTCGTCTGAGCCTTATGAAATTCCGTCCGATTTATTGGATGGCTGGCGCATGGCCGGTCGTGCCCATGCCTCGACCCGCAAAGCCTGGGAAGAACGCATGGCGGCGCAATCTGCCGAAACCCGCAATCGGTTTGAGCGCGTTGTCTCCGGTGATTTGCCGCAAGGTCTCGACACCGCCATTGACGCCTTCAAAAAGCAACTGGCCGAAGAAAAGCCAAATTGGGCGACGCGTAAATCCTCTGAGGAAGCGCTGAAAGCCATCGTGCCGCATGTGCCGGAAATGATTGGCGGCAGCGCCGATTTGACCGGCTCCAACAATACCAAAACCCCCGAGCAAGCGCCCGTCTCGGCTGACAATATGGCCGGACAATTTATCCATTGGGGTATTCGCGAACACGGCATGGCGGCGGCGATGAATGGCATGGTGCTGCATGGCGGCTTTATTCCTTATTCCGGCACATTTCTTGTCTTCTCCGATTATTCGCGTCCGGCCATTCGCCTGTCGGCCCTGATGAAGCAACGCACCATTCACGTGCTGACGCATGATTCAATCGGCTTGGGCGAAGACGGCCCGACCCACCAACCGGTTGAACATTTGGCGGCATTGCGCGCCATTCCCAATACATTCGTATTCCGTCCGGCGGATGCGATTGAGACGTTGGAATGCTGGCAGCTTGCGCTGAAACTCGACACCGCACCAAGCGTGTTGGCCTTAACGCGACAAGGCTTGCCGACCATGCGCGATTATGAGGAACGCAATAGCTGCGCGCATGGGGCCTATGAATTGGCCGCCGGTGGCAGTGACCCGCAAGTGACCCTTATGGCATCCGGTTCGGAAATTTCCATCGCTATGGAAGCCCGCGCCGCGCTGAAAGAAGACGGCATTGGCGCGCGGGTTGTTTCCGTGCCTTGCATGGAATTATTCCAGCAACAAAGCCCGGCCACCAAAGCCGATGTTTTGGGCGACACCAAAATACGCATTGCGGTCGAGGCCGCCGTGCAACAAAGCTGGGACCGCTATTTGCGCCCGCAAGATATTTTCATCGGCATGGACGGATTTGGCGCAAGCGCCCCGGCCAGTCAATTATTTCAGCATTTCGGCATCACCGCTGAGGCCATTGCCACAGCGGCGCGCGACGCGCTTTAAGTTTTACAAGGAGAAAGAACATGGCAGTAAATGTAGCAATTAACGGCTTTGGACGCATTGGACGTCTGGTCTTGCGCGGGATTATCGAAAGTGGCCGCAAAGATATTAACGTCGTTGCGATTAATGATTTGGGCAGCGTCGAGGCCAATGCGCATATGCTGCAATATGACAGTGTGCATGGCCGTCTGCCGGTTAAGGTGAAGGCAACCAAAACCGGCATTAATGTCGGTGGCAAGTCGATTAAGGTCATTGCCGAGCGCGATCCGGCCAATCTGCCATGGGAAAAAATGGGCATTGATATCGCCCTTGAATGCACCGGCCTGTTCACCACGCAAGAAACCGCCGGCAAACATTTGGCCGCCGGTGCCAAGCGCGTATTGGTGTCGGCTCCGGCATCGGGTGCTGATTTGACGGTTGTTTACGGCGTCAATCACAACAAGCTGCGCAAGAGCCATAAAATCGTTTCCAACGCATCTTGCACCACTAATTGCCTCGCGCCGGTAGCGCAAGTGTTGGACAAAACCTGCGGCATTGCCCGCGGTTATATGACCACGGTTCACGCTTTTACCGGCGACCAGCAAACGGTTGATACGCTGCATTCCGACCCGCGCCGTGCGCGCGCTGCCTCATTATCCATGATACCGACCTCAACCGGTGCGGCGAAAGCCGTCGGTCTGGTATTGCCGCAATTGGTTGGCAAACTTGACGGCACTGCCGTGCGCGTGCCGACGCCGAATGTCTCAATGATTGATTTGGTGTTTGAAGCCAAAAAGAAAACCACGGTCGAGGCCATTAATAATGCCATCACCAAAGCCGCCAATGGCGCGCTGAACGGTGTGCTGGGCGTATGTGATGAACCGCTCGTGTCGATTGACTTTAACCACGACCCGCACAGCTCGACCTTTGACCTGACGCAGACGCAAATTGTCGGCGGCAAATTGGTGCGCGTGCTGAGCTGGTATGACAATGAGTGGGGCTTTGCCAATCGCATGAGCGACACGGCTGTCGCCATGGGCAAACTTTAATCGCACGAAAATATGAGCGATTTTAAAACACTCGACCAGCTAGCCGCCGACACACCACGCGGCAGTATTGTTCTCTTTCGGGCCGACCTTAATGTGCCGCTTGATGAGGGCGGTGCGGTGCGTGATGCGACGCGGCTGGAGCGGCTTTCGCCGAGCCTCGAAAAGCTCTCTCAGCATGGTTTTCGCATTGGTATATTATCGCATTTCGGGCGTCCGAAAGGCCAACGGGTCGCGGCGATGAGCCTTGCGCCGGTGGCCGATGCGCTGGCTGAATTGCTGGGCCAAACGGTGGCTTTTGCTGATGATTGCATTGGCGAGGTGGCGGCCAATGCGCTGGCCGCTTTGGCTGAAGGCGGTATTTGCGTTTTGGAAAACACCCGCTTTCATGCCGGGGAAGAAGCCGATGAGGCGGATTTCGCCAAAGCCTTGGCCGCGCCCGCCGCGGCTTATGTCAATGATGCGTTTTCCGCCGCCCATCGCGCCCATGCCTCCACCCATGGCATTACCAAATATGCGCCAACCTATTGCGGGCTGGCCATGCAGGCTGAATTGGATGCGCTGGACGCCGCTTTGGGTGCGCCGCAGCGTCCGGTTGTCGCCGTCGTCGGCGGCGCGAAAATATCCACCAAGCTTGACCTTTTGGGCAATTTAGCGGCCCGCGTTGATACGCTGGTCATTGGCGGCGGCATGGCCAATACGTTTTTGGCAGCGCAAGGGCACAGTGTCGGCACATCGCTTTGCGAGGATGCCATGCTGGACACGGCGCGCGCCATTATGGCCGAGGCTGACAAACAGGGCTGCACGATTTTACTGCCCCAAGATGCAGCGATTGCGCCCGCCTTTGCCGCCGGACAAGAAGCGGAGATTGTCTCCGCCAATGGCGTGCCTGATGATAAAATGATACTCGATGCTGGCCCTGATGCCGTCCGCGATATTTGCGCGGCCTTTGACGGGGCCGCCACGCTTATCTGGAACGGCCCTTTGGGCGCGTTTGAGATTGAACCGTTTGACGCCGCCACCAATCAGGCGGCCCAACACGCCGCCGCTTTGACGCAAAAAGGTCAATTGACCTCAGTCGCCGGTGGCGGGGATACGGTCGCCGCGCTCAACCACGCCGGAGCGGGAGAAAACTTCTCCTATGTCTCAACGGCAGGGGGCGCGTTTTTGGAATGGTTAGAAGGTAAAACATTGCCGGGTGTCGCCGCATTGCGCTGACGGCAAGTCGAATTTTGAGGGAAAAGGAGAAAGAGATGAACAAGCAAGCTCTGGAATCCATCGCCGCAGCGATGGTCGCCAATGGCAAAGGCATTTTGGCTGCCGATGAAAGCACCGGCACGATTAAAAAGCGTTTTGACACGATTAATGTGGTGTCAACCGAGGATAGCCGCCGTGATTATCGCGAAATGCTGCTGCGCACGGATGACGCTATGAAAGACCATATTTCCGGCGTGATTTTATATGACGAAACCATTCGCCAGAAAGCCGCAGACGGCACGCCGCTGACGCAAATCATCACCGATGCCGGTTCACTGCCCGGCATTAAGGTTGATGGCGGCGCGAAAGATTTTGCCGGTCATGCCGGTGAAATGGTCACTGAGGGATTGGACGGGCTGCGCGAGCGGCTGGCTGAATATCACGGGCTGGGCGCGAAATTTGCCAAATGGCGCGCCGTTATTAATGTCGCTGAGGACAAGCCCTCCGCCGCCTGTTTGGCCGCCAACACACATGCGCTGGCGCGCTATGCCGCCTTGTGCCAGGAAGCCGAGATTGTGCCGATTGTCGAGCCGGAAGTCATTATGGATGGCAGCCATTCGGTTGAGCGTTGCTATGAAGTGACCAGCGCCGCTTTGACCCAGCTTTACGCGCAACTGGCCGAGCAGGATGTGCATTTGGAAGGCACGATTTTGAAACCCAATATGGTGGTTTCAGGCACCCAACATGCGACGCAAGCCGGTGTTCAGCAAGTCGCTGAAATGACCCTTGATTGCTTCAAAAAATGCGTGCCGGAAGCCGTGCCGGGCATTGTGTTTTTATCCGGTGGCCAATCCGATATAGACGCGACCGCGCATCTTGACGCCATGAATAAAATCGGTGGCTTGCCCTGGAAGCTCAGCTTCTCTTATGGCCGCGCCTTGCAAGCCGCACCGCTCAAGGCTTGGTCGGGCGATGCCGGTAATGTGCCGAGCGCGCAAGCCGCTTTTGCCCATCGTGCCAAAATGAACGGCCTCGCCGCGCAAGGCCAATGGGACGCAGCGCTCGAAGGCTAGTCTCGTTACAGTTTTGGAGGAGCCCGTCTCATCTTTGGATGCGGCGGGCTTTTTCGTTTGGCTCAGCCAGATTTACGCGCACCAATCAGAAATTCGACATTGCCTTGCGGGCCGGTAATCGGGCTTTCAATCACCCCATCGACCTGCCAGCCCTGCGCTTGCCACCACGCCGCCAGCTTATCGCAAACCTCTTGGCGCAGCGCCGCATCGCTGACCACGCCGTTTTTACCCAGCGCCGCTTTGCCGACTTCAAATTGCGGTTTGATGAGCGCAATCGCCCAGCCGCCAATCGGCATGAGCGGCAATAGGGCCGCGAGGGCTTTTTCCTGCCCGATAAAACTGACATCGCATACCAGACCGGAGAGAGGGCGGTCGAAATGCGCCGCCGTCACATGGCGCGCATTCAGCCCCGCCATATTTTGCACCCGCGCATCGCCGACAAGGCTTGCATGTAATTGGTCGTGCCCGACATCAATGGCATAGATGAACGCCGCGCCGCCTTTCAAAAGAACATCGCTAAAGCCGCCCGTGGAGGCGCCGATATCGGCAAACACGCCATCGGCTACCGGATAGCCGAAATGCGCCAATGCCTTATCGAGTTTGAGGCCGCCGCGTGACACAAAGCCGTGTTCGGGCTGCGCTTCAATCACATCATCGGGGCTGACGCCGCTGGCGGCTTTGACAATAACCGCGCCATTGACGCGCACCAATCCGGCCTTAATGGCGGCGGCAGCGCGGGCGCGGCTTTCAAATAGGGAAAGATTGACAAGCTGTTGGTCGAGGCGGGTTTTACCCAATGTTAAGCACCGGCTTTGGGCGCAATCACCTCAATTTGCGCGCCATCCGCGCCCAAGAGACCGCGCACGGTTTCAATAATTTGCGCCGCATTCAGCCCAGCCTGATCATACATGGCATCGGGTTTGCCCTGGTCAATATAGATATCGGGCAGCACCAGCGCGCGGCATTTCAAGCCGCCCTCCAGCATGGCGTTTTCGGCCAGCATATGCATCACATGACTGCCAAAGCCGCCAATCGCGCCTTCTTCCAGCGTCAATAAAATTTCATGCTCTCGCGCCAGACGCAAAATCAGCGCCTCATCAAGCGGCTTCATAAAGCGCGCGTCCACCACGCTGGTGCGGAAGCCTTGCGCATCAAGCTGGTCTGCCGCCGATTGAGCCTCGGCCAATCGCGTGCCATAGCTGAGCAAACACACGCGCCCGCCCTCGCGCATAATGCGCCCTTTGCCAATCGCCAAAACCTGTCCGCGGCTTGGCAGGTCAACACCCACACCCTCACCACGCGGATAGCGCAAGGCACTGGGATGCTCGTCAAATGCCACTTGCGTCGCCACCATATGTTTCAGTTCGGCCTCATCAGCCGCCGCCATCATCACCATATTGGGCAATGTGCCGAGATAGGCATTGTCAAATGAACCGGCATGGGTCGGGCCGTCAGCACCCACCAGACCGGCGCGGTCAATGGCGAAGCGCACCGGCAGATTTTGCACCGCCACATCATGCACCACTTGGTCATAAGCGCGTTGCAAAAAGGTTGAGTAAATCGCCGCGAAAGGCTTAAAGCCCTCACTGGCCAAACCGGCGGCGAAGGTCACCGCATGTTGCTCGGCAATGCCGACATCAAAACAACGCTCGGGATAGGCTTTGGCGAATTTATCCAGCCCCGTGCCCGATGGCATGGCAGCCGTAATGGCGACAATTTTATCATCGCGCGCCGCCTCATCCATCAACGCTTCGGCAAATACACCGGTATAGCTGGGCGCAGAGGGCGTGGCCTTCACCTGCTCGCCGGTCACCACATTAAACTTTGAGACGCCGTGATATTTATCATCCGAGGCTTCGGCGGGCGCATAGCCATGACCCTTTTTCGTCACCACATGCACCAGCACCGGGCCGTTTTGCATTTTTTTGACATTTTCCAAAACCGGCAGCAAATGGTCGAGATTATGCCCGTCAATCGGGCCGACATAATAAAAGCCCATTTCCTCAAACAGCGTGCCGCCGGTCATAAAGCCGCGCGTATATTCTTCCATTTGCCGCGCTTTTTCTTGCAAGCTTTCGGGCAGATGACGGCTCAAATCCTTCAACAGGCGGCGGAAAGAGCGATAGGTTTTGCCCGATAAAATACGGGCCAAATAAGCGCTCATCGCGCCAACGGGCGGCGCGATGGACATATCATTATCATTCAGAATAACCACCATGCGACTATCCATGGCACCGGCATTATTCATCGCCTCAAAAGCCATGCCCGCACTCATCGCGCCATCACCAATAACGGCGACAACATTATTATCCTTGCCCGCCAAATCGCGCGCGGCGGCCATGCCAAGACCGGCGGAAATGGAGGTGGAGCTATGGCCTGCGCCAAACGGGTCGTAATTACTTTCAGCCCGTTTGGTGAAACCGGCCAGCCCGCCGCCCTGCCGCAATGTGCGAATACGGTCGCGCCGCTCGGTCAAAATTTTATGCGGATAAGCCTGATGGCCGACATCCCAAATCAAGCGGTCATCGGGCGTGTCGAAAATATAATGCAAGGCCACGGTCAGCTCGACAACACCCAGACCCGCGCCCAAATGACCGCCCGTCACCGACACGGCGTCAATCATCTCGGCGCGCAATTCATCGGCCAGCTGGCGCAAATCAATGCGCGCCAACTGACGTAAATCAGCCGGTCGCTCAATGCGGTCCAAAAGCGGTGTTGTCGTCTCAGCCATCATGGCTCCTTTGCTGAGGGTTTAATATCAGCTATGGCGCTTAATCACAAACTCGGCAGCTTGTCGCAGGCCATCGGCGCTGTCGCCAAATATCGTCAAATGGGCCACGGCTTGTTCGACCAGCAATCCGGCTTGGTCGCGCGCGCGCTCTGTGCCCAGCAATGAGGCGAAGGTCACTTTGCCCTCAATGGCGTCCTTGCCCGCGGTTTTGCCCAAATCGGCACTGGCGGCATCGACATCAAGCACATCATCGGCAATTTGAAAGGCCAGCCCGATATCATGCGCATAACCGGCCAGCGCGTGACGCTCGCTCTCATCCGCGCCGCCCAAAATCGCGCCGGCCTCGACCGCGAAGCTTATCAGCGCGCCGGTCTTCATTTTCTGCAAGCGCGTTAAGCCACCGGCATCAAGATCCAAATCGGGCGATTGCAGGTCAATCATTTGCCCGCCAACCATGCCCCGCATGCCCGCCGCGCGCGCCAAAGCATTGACCAAAGCCAGCCGTTTTCCGGCCTCTTTATGGGTCGCCTCATCGCTCAAAATTTCAAAAGCCAGCGTCAGCAGCGCGTCACCGGCCAAAATGGCGGTCGCCTCATCAAAAGCCATATGCAGGCTGGCCTTGCCGCGCCGCATATCATCATCATCCATTGCCGGAAGGTCATCATGAATCAGCGAATAGCAATGCACCGCCTCAACCGCTGCCGCCGCGCGAATGGCATGCGCCTCATCCACCCGAAACAGCCGCGCCACCGCATAGCAAAGATAGGGCCGAAACCCCTTGCCGCCATCCAACATGGTGTAGCGCATGGCCTCAATCAGCCGGTTCTCCGGCCCGTCCGGCACATGCAAAAGCCCATCGAAAAACGCCGCCACCTGCTGAACAGCGTGACGACGGTCTGTGTCAAAATCCGACATGGTCTAGTCGGCATCCAGCGGTTCAGTGCCCGATGCCGTGCCTCCATTGCCGGTAATTTTTTCGATTTTGGCCTGCGCCGATTTCAGCTTTTCATCGCAATAGGCGCGCAATTGACTGCCGCGCTTATAAATCTCAATCGACTCTTCCAGCGCGACATCACCTGTCTCCAAGCGGTCAACAATGGTTTCCAATTCGCTCAAAGCCTCTTCAAAACTGAGCTTCAAAATATCTTCAGAGATTTCAATCTTATCGGCCATTTCCGTCTCCCTTGCGCTAAATCGCGGCGCTTTGCTGATAATAGCATACGCCATCTTCGTCATAATTCATCGCCAATTCGCCGCGATGCACCAGACACATAAGATGCGCCAAGCTCTCGCCCGCCGCCATAAAAAATACCTCGCGGCCAATTTTGCGTTTAAACAAAACCGAAAAAACCTTGCCATCAATGGCGCGGCGCGGCTCGGCGCAAACCTCATGCAGCCGGGTCAGCGAATTTTCATGCCCGTCAATCAACGCATTGAGGCGGGCATGCAGGCCGTAAAACGGCTCATTATGCGCCGGACAAACCAGCACATCATCAGGAATGACCCCGCGCAAACGATGACAGCTATCAATCCAATCTTGTAGCGGATTGCCCATTGGCTCGGTCGGAAACAGCGAGACATTGGACGAGATGCGCGGAATGACTTGGTCGCCCGAAATCAGCACATTTTTTTCAGGGCAATAGAGACAAGCATGTTCCGGCGCGTGACCCGACCCAATCTCAATGCGCCATATATGGCCATCAATCTCAATCTCATCATCTTGCTTAATCCGTTTATAGGCTTGCGGCAGCGGATGAATATGCTGGCCAAAGCCGCCAAAGCGCGCGCTGTAGCGTTCCAAGGCTTCGTCATTAAAACCGGCGGCGCGATAAAAGCGCAGCCCCTCCTCCGGCACTTGCTTGCCGGTATCGCCCGCCATGGTGCGGCACATTAAATAATCGGTGCGCGACATATGAAAATCTGCATCGAAATGATTGACCAGCCAACCGGCAAGCCCGACATGGTCGGGGTGCATATGGGTGACAATGACTTTATGAACCGGCTTGCCGCCCATAAAACCGGCAAACAGGTTTTCCCAATGCGCGCGCGACGTATCCATATCCACGCATGTATCGACAATCACCCAGCCATCACCATCGCGCAGCAGCCAGACATTAATATGGTCAAGCGTGTATGGCAGGTCCATACGCGCCCAAAAAACCCCGTCCGCCACCTCAATCGGTTCGCCCAGTTGCGGCTTTTCGTCAAATGGATAGCGCAGGCCATGCGCCTGCGATGTCGCTTTTATTTTCTCGGTCACTTTACCCTCAATGCCTGCTAAGGCTTGGCATGAAACTTTTCACTTGGTAACAACATATTGCATCTACAGCAGAGTGCAAATAATGAGTGCGAGAGATGAACGCGCTTAAGGAGTTATGGGTGACCGCATATCCCGCCACTGAAGCAGGCATTGCCGCTTGTGCCGAAAAATTAACGCAAGGCGGGCTTGTCGCCCTGCCGACGGAAACGGTTTATGGGCTGGCCGGTGATGCCACCAATGCCGATGCTATTGCGGCGATTTATGCCACCAAAGCGCGCCCCCAATTCAACCCGCTTATTTGCCATATTGCCGATATGGAAATGGCGCGCGCCATTGGTCAGTTTAATGATATGGCCGAGACGCTGGCCGCCGCCTTTTGGCCCGGGCCGTTGACTTTGGTTGTGCCGCGTCAAAAGGATTGCGCCATTGACCCGTTGGCTTGCGCCGGTCTCGACACGATTGCCTTGCGCCTACCCGCGCATGAAGTGGCGCAACAGCTTTTGCGCGCTTTTGGCGGGCCGCTGGTCGCCCCCAGTGCCAATCCCTCAGGGCGGTTAAGCCCCAGCAGCGCGGCGCATGTGCAAGACATGCTGCCCGATTGTGATGTGCTTAATGGCGGCGCATGCGCCATTGGTCTGGAATCCAGCATTGTCGGTTGCCTTGATGAGACGCCGCTTTGGCTGCGCGCCGGTGGGTTGGCGCGCCAAGATATTGAAGCCTGTCTCGGTCGCCCGCTCAGCGAGCCGCCGCAAGAAGAAGACGCGGCAGCGCGGCTTGCGCCCGGGCGATTGGCCCGCCATTACGCGCCGCAAAGCCCCCTTCGCCTGAATGCCGAGAAAGCCGAGGCCAATGAATTGCTCATCGGATTTGGTGGCGATGCGCCGTCTGATTGTTTCGCCAATCTCAGCCCGTCCGGCGATTTGGCCGAAGCCGCCGCACAGCTTTTTGCCACGCTCCATGCAGCAGATGACGCCGCACAAAGCCGCGCGCAAGGGCTGGCCATTATGGCGATACCCATGCACGGCCTCGGTGAAGCGATAAATGATCGGCTGAGCCGCGCCGCCGCTTAATTCTTAGGATGCTCAATCAGCAATGTCGGCACATCGCAAACATGCGATTTCGCCGTGCAGACTTTCGTGCCGGGCTTGCGGCCCTCGCGCACATCAGACACGTCAATGCCCGCATCGCTCAGGCGTTTTTGCGTGGCGATAATATCATCCGTCTTTAAAGCCAGCCCCCAAAGCCGGTCCTCATCACCCGCCTTATCGGTGGCCAGAACCTCGACACTCATGGAATTGGTGCGGAAGAAAAGCTGCGTGCCGCCCCATGCCGGCACGTCTTGTTCCAGCGCCAAACGAATGCCCAGCTGGTCGCCATAAAACTTTTTCGCCGCATCGGCGCTTTTGGTTTGCACCACCACATGGTCAATCGCCGTGATTGCGCCCGCGCCCGCTATCTCGGCCATTTTCACCGCCGATAAATCATCATGGCGAATGCCGAAAGAAAAAACCCCACGCGCCGCGCTCGGTTCCCAATTCATGGTTTGCCATGTGCGGGTCGCGCCCGTCTCATCATCAATGCCCGAGCCGGGGGTCGGATCAGCAACCGCCAGCCCTTGGGCGCGCGCATTTTCAAGAAACGCATCGCAATCATCCGTGCCGAAAACCAAAGCGCAAAGCGATTGGCCTTGGCTTGCCAAAACCCCGCGCACCATATCACCGGCCCAGCCCTCGCCACCATTCTTATCGGCGGCGAGCAATTCCACATAACCATTATCAAGCCGAAACAGCACATTCGCGCTGCCATAGCCCGGATGTGTGCCGCGCCAACTGGGCGCGCGCCCCAGCATCAGCGCGTAATCTTGGCTGGCCTGCTCAAGGTCAGATACGGCGATAATAATATGGTCCACAACACTCATTTTTGGCTCCTTAAAACAAATCCATCTGCTTGGGCGGGGCGGTCACAATATGCGCCTCCCATAAATCGGCATCATCCTCCGCCACCTTATTGACCCGTTTTGAAATCGGCGTGGCGGTGAAGTCATCTTCCGGTGCGCCCCCCAAAAGGGGAAGCAATTTCTCGGCCTCGGTCTCCGGCATGGACAACCACGCCTCGGCTTGCGCCGGCGCAATCATGGCGGGCATGCGATGATGTATCGGGCTTAATCGCTCATTGGCGGCGGTGGTGATGATGGCGCAACTTTCAATCTCGCTGCCATCGGCACCATTCCATATCTCCCAAATACCGGCCATAAAAAACGGCTGCTCATCGGCGCGATAAATCCGATAGGGTTGGCCGATTTTGCGGTCCCATTCGTAAAACCCGTCTGAGGGAATGAGACAGCGGCGGCGGCGAAAGGCATTTTTAAAACTCGGCTTTTCGGTAATCGTCTCAGCGCGCGCATTAATTTGCGGACGCGCCGATTTATCGCCGACCTGTTCAGGCTTCAGCCAGGGCGCGACCAGCCCCCATTGCACCAGCGCCATTTCGCGGCCCGGCACGGCGCGAATAATGCTGACCGGCTGGGTCGGCGCGATATTATAACGCGCGGGAAAATTTATCCGATTGGAGAAATCGACCATTTGGCGCAAATCCTCTGGCGCGGTGGCAAGGGCGAAGCGTCCGCACATTAGAAATCCACCTCATCCATGCGCACAATATCGCCGACCGCAATGCCCAGCTTTTGCGCCGCACCGGCATTCAGCTCCAACACCGCGCTCACCTTTTGCAAAGACGCGGTGGTCTTGTCGGATTGCGTATCGCTGCGCGTCACAATTTGGCCGATAAGTCCGCCGGGCAAAATGAAAATCATATCCAGCGCAATCAGCGTATTGCGCATCCAAAAACGCGCTTGGCGCGGCGGCTGCATGGGAAACACCATGCCCGATTTTGGCGGCATGGCCTGCACAAACATCAGCCCCTTGCGCTGCTTTTCAGCCGTATCGGCCACGCTGACGTCAAGCGTCACCTCGCGCCCGTCTTGTTTTATGACTGTCATCGGGGCGGCCATAGCCGAGTTTAAAGCAGGGCTTAAGAGCGCCATCGCCAAAAGGCACAAAAGAGGGAATCGCTTGAACATGTCGGCAGATTGCCACCGCTGCGCTATGAGGTCAAAACAAGAGGTCAAAACATGCGGTTAACCCTCAAAGGAAATGCGCCCGATGAACCGCCTTTAAGCCCTTTTCTTATGCGGCGAAGCCGATATAGTGCTGTCCAAACAGGGAGACAATTATGAGTTATCAACCATTTGATTTGAGCGGAAAAGTGGCTTTGGTCACGGGCGGCAATCGCGGCATTGGGCTGGGCATGGCCTCAGCCATGGCGCAAGCCGGTGCCGATATTGCCATTTGGGGTACGAATGACGCCAATAATGAAAAAGCCGTTGCTGAACTGTCCGGCCTTGGCGTGAAAGCCCATGCATGGAATGTGAATGTGGCCGATGAAGCCGCCGTCAGTGCCGCTTTTGCCGATACGGTGACGGAAATGGGCCGCGTCGATAGCGTTTTTGCCAATGCCGGTATCGGCAAGCTGGCGGGCACATTTGCCGATATGGATACGCAAGCCTATCGCGATGTTTTGGCGGTTAATCTGGATGGCGTGTTTTTCACCCTGCGAGCCGCGGCCAAACATATGATTGAGCGCGCTGAAAATGGCGACCCGGGCGGCTCCTTGGTCGGCATTGCCAGCCTCGCCGCCATTGAAGGCGCGGCGCGCAACCAGCATTACGCCGCCACTAAAGGCGCGGTTGTCTCCATGATGAAATCCATCGCCGTTGAACATGCGCGCTATGGCGTGCGCGCCAACGCGATTTTGCCGGGCTGGATTGCGACCGACATGACCGCCGGCGCACAAGGCAGCGACGTGTTTGAAACCAAAGTCATCTCACGCGTGCCCGCACGACGTTGGGGCGAGCCGGAGGATTTTGGCGGCATTGCGGTCTATCTGACCTCCAATGCTTCAACCTATCACTCCGGCGATTTATTCGTCATTGACGGCGCTTACTCGATTTTCTAGCCCGTCTAGAGCGTCACAATCAAACGACCACGGGTTTGACCGGCGAGGATTTTCTGTCCCAATGCGGGCAGGTCTTCCAAACCGGCTTCGCTCGACATGGCGTCCAGCTTGGCGAGGTCGAGATGTTCGGCCAGTTGCGCCCATGCCGCTTCGCGCTTTTCACGCGGCGCCATAACGCTGTCGATACCCGCCAAAGTCACGCCGCGCAAAATAAACGGCATCACGGTTGCGGGCAGGTCGGGGCCTTGCGCCAAACCGCAAGCGGCGACCGTGCCGCCATATTTGGTTTGTGCAATCGCATTAGCCAAAGTATGGCTGCCCACGGCATCCACAACACCGGCCCAATTTTCCTTATCCAAAGGGCGGCCTTTTTCAGACAGCGTATTGCGATCAATAATGCGCGATGCGCCCAATCCGGTCAGATAGGCTTCTTCTTCCATGCGGCCGGTTGAGGCAACGGCCTGATAGCCCATTTTCGACAAGAGCGCCAAAGCCACCGAGCCGACGCCACCGGCAGCACCGGTGACCAAAATTTCACCCGCATCTGTCGGCGTATCGGCCAGTGCCATGACGCATAACATGGCGGTATAACCCGCCGTGCCAATGGCCATGCTTTGCGCCGCCGAAATCGCGCTTGGGCGTTTGACCAACCAATCGCCTTTCACCCGGGCTTTGCCGGCATAGCCGCCAAAATGCGTCTCGCCGACGCCCCAGCCATTAAGGATAACTTCATCGCCCTCTTTGAAACCCGCATGGTCTGATTTTTCAACCGTTCCGGCAAAATCAATCCCCGGTATCATCGGCCAGACGCGCACCACAGGCGACGCGCCGGTCAGCGCCAGCCCGTCCTTATAGTTCAGCGTCGAATGCGAAACCGCGACAGTGACATCGCCTTCCATCAGATCATTTTCGGTCAATTCCACAAATTCATGGGATTGCCCCTCATCATTTTTATTCAGCCGCAAAGCACGAAAGCTGTCAGACATTTTTGTCTCCCGTCATTTTTCAAAAATCAAATATCAAATATCAAATATCAAATACGCAAGGTTGGCCGGTTGAGGGGGCGGTCAATTCGCCCTCCCACATGACCCGTGTGCCGCGCACCATTGTGCCCACCGGCCAGCCGCGAATGGTGCGGCCGGTAAATGGCGACCACCCACAACGCGCGGCAATCCAATCCTCGGTAATGGTTTCGCTGCGCTGCAAATCAACAAAGGTCAAATCCGCGTGATTGCCAATTTTAATCTCGCCTTTTTCTTTCAAGCCAAACAGCTTAATCGCGTTCAGGCTGGTCAGCGTGACCAATTTTTCGAGCGATATTTTACCCGCCGCCATATGGTCGAGCATAAGCGGCAACAGCGTTTGCACGCCCGGCATACCGGCCGGAGAATGGGGATAGGCTTCGGCTTTTTCCTCGCGCGTATGCGGCGCGTGGTCAGAGCCGATAACATCGACAATGCCCTGCTCCAGAGCTTTCCAAAGCGCGGCGCGATGATGCTTTTCGCGAATGGGCGGGTTCATTTGGGCGAATGTGCCAATCTCATCATAGGCATCCGGCGCGACCAAAGTCAGATGCTGCGGCGTCACCTCAACCGAGACAATATCGCGATTGGCGGCCAGCATTTGCATTTCTTCTTCTGTCGTCACATGCAGCACATGAATGTTTTTATTGGCTTCCCGCGCCAGCTTAATCAGGCGACGGGTTGAGGAAATGGCGGCTTCGGCATCGCGCCAAACCGGATGGGTTTCAACCTTGCCGGTCTCGGCCAGCGGTCGCCGCTCGCGCAAGCGATATTCATCTTCGCTGTGAAACGCGGCGCGGCGGTTAATATGTTTCAAAATATCGCCAACGCCATCATCATCAGGCACCAATAAATTGCCGGTCGATGAGCCCATAAAGACTTTGACGCCGCACACGCCTTCCATGCGTTCCAGCACCGGCAATTCAGCCGCATTTTCATGCGTGCCGCCGACGTAAAACGCATAATCGCAATGCATGCGATTGCGCCCACGCGCCACTTTATCTTCCACCGCCTGTTTATCGGTGGTCGGGGGCTTGGTGTTGGGCATTTCAAAAACCGCCGTAACGCCGCCCATAACGGCGGCCAGTGAGCCGGATTTTAAATCTTCCTTATGCTCGAGGCCGGGTTCGCGAAAATGCACTTGCGTGTCGATAACCCCGGGCAGCACGGTCAAGCCGTCCACATTCAGGGTCTCAGCCGCTTCCGCGCCCGATAAATCGCCAAGTGCCGCAAAGCGTCCATCAGTAATCGCAATGTCGCCGTCCAGCGTGCCATTGGCGGTGGCGATGGTGCCGCCGGTGATGATGAGGTCGTATTTTTCAGTCGTCATATCTCTACTCGTTTTTTCAATTCATAGCAGAAGCATGGGCTTCTGTCTTTACTTTGTCGGCTCATTTGCCCCTTCATGTGGAGCGTTTGACGACGCGACCGGTCTTTGAGGCGACGCATCGGGCGGTAAATGCGCCGCCACATAGCGCGCCACTTCGACCGCATCTTGCCCGACATAAAGACCATAAGGCCTGCCTTGCGCGGCATCATTATCGCGATCAAAGCGCAGCACAAGCGGCGTGCCCAGACTGGCCGCCATACGCGCCGCCAATCTATCCGTGCCGATGAGCAAGCGCGCGCGGCGCATCAGCCCACCCTGTTTGGCGAAGGATAAATCATCAAAATGGCTGATTTGACCGGCCGGGATATTACGCATCAATGCGGTCGCCATCTCGCAGCCCTTTGGACTGAGCACCACAATATGCGCTTTTTTGAGCGCGTCCACACTGTCCGATAGCCGCCAAATAAGCTCGGCATAATGCCGCCATTCCCAAATGGCGCGGCCATTTTCAGCCAGCGCCAACACAACCAAAGGCGTGTCGGGGGCCAGTGTTTCGGGCAGGGCCAAATGCATTTTATCGGGCGTCCAAATATGTGGCGGGCGAAATGTGCCGCTTTGCGGGCTGGCAAATAAGGCGGGCAAGGCATAAGAGCCGCGCTCAAAGCGATAATGATGGCGATGATGCGCCCATAATAAAAACGGCAGCCGCGTCGGGGCCAGTGAAATAACGCGGTTCCAATTATGCCCCATCACCTCGTTCAGCAGGCGCAAGGGCGGCATCATGCCATTGGCGCGGTCATGGGTGATAAAGCGCAAATGCCCGGGCGCATCTTGAAAAAGCGGCACAAAATCTTCATGCGTCACAATATGCACGGGCCGGTCAGGCTCAAAGGCCAGAAGTTCTGCCGCCACGCCGGTTGCGGTAAACGCGTCGAGCCGGTCGGGGGGCAAAATAATGAGATTGCTGCGCGGTGCCATATCACCAAAGACTATAGAGCCAGCGTCGCTGATAGGCCAGATGCGCTTTAGGCTTGAAATTTGGCCGCCGTGAGCGCACATGTTGGGCATGGGAATTTATCACAGCCATTTAACCGACCGCGCCGTGCTGCGCCTTACTGGTGCCGACCGCGTTGATTTTCTGCAAAATTTGGTGACGCAAAATATCGCGCGCCCGCAAAGCGGTTCCTGCGTCATGGCCGCCCTGCTGACGCCGCAAGGCAAGCTGCTTTATGATTTTTTCATCTATGTCGAGGATGACAGCTTTCTGCTCGATTGCGATACGGCCTGCGCAGCGGCTTTGCTGAAAAAACTCAGCCTGTATAAATTGCGCGCCGATGTGGCGATTGCCGAGACCACGCTGGCCATTCATGCGATTTGGCAAGAGGATGGTTTTCCCTGTCCACCGCAGGCCGGTTTTTACGAAGACCCGCGCGCTGAAGGTTTGGGCCTGCGCGGGTTTTTCGAAACCGCGCCCGACATTAATCTGCCGTCAAAACCGCTTGATGACTGGCATGTGAACCGCATTAAATTGGGCGTGCCACAAGGGCCGGATGACATGCCGCCGGGCACGGTTTTTCCGTTGGAATATGGTCTGGCTGACCGCCACGCCATCGACTTTCAAAAAGGCTGTTTTATCGGCCAAGAGGTGACCTCGCGCACCCATCGCAAAGGTGCTTTGCGGAAAAAATTGCGCGCCATTCACCTCACCACACCGACCGGCGAACACGGCGATGCGCTGATGGCCGGAGAGCGTGTCGGCGGCACATTGGTGGCGCGGCGCGCGCGCTATGGGCTGGCGCTTATTCGCGAGGATGCGATGGACGAAACACTGACGCTGAACGGCGCGGATATTGCGATAGAAGCGCCGCAATCTTAAAGCGAAATCGTAACAAAATGTCACTCAATGTGACCATATGTCGGCGCAAAACCGCGCTTCCCCTCTCGCCAAGAGGTTGAAATATGTTAGTTTATGAACAACTTGCGGAGGGTTAAGATGAACCAGGTAGTTTTAACCGGCACGGGATTATTCACGCCGGAAAATGCCATCAGTAATGAAGAGCTGGTGGAGAGCTTTAACGCCTATGTCGAAAAGTTTAACGCTGAGAATGCAGCGGCGATTGAAGCCGGTGAGATAGAGGCCCTTGCCCCGTCCAGCGCCCCTTTTATCGAAAAAGCCTCAGGCATTAAAAGCCGCTATGTGGTGGATAAAGACGGCATTCTTGACCCCGATATTATGGCGCCGCGCCTTGATGAGCGCCCCAATGACGAACCGTCCATATTGGCCGAGATGGGGGTTAAGGCCGCACGAGATGCGCTGAAAGAAGCCCAAATTGAGGCCAATGAGATTGACGCCGTGCTGGTCGCTTGCTCGAATTTGCAGCGCGCTTATCCGGCCATCTCGATTGAGATACAAGACCTTTTGGGCATTGAGGGATTTGCCTTTGATATGAATGTCGCCTGCTCTTCCGCCACATTCGGTATTCAAACCGGCTATGACATGATACGCTCGGGCAGTGCCAAACGGGTGATGATGCTGAACACGGAAATATGTTCGGGCCATTTGAATTTCTGCGACCGCGACAGCCATTTCATTTTCGGGGATGTCGCCACGGCGGTGATTTTGGAGGATGCCGACATTGCCACCAATAAGCAGGGGTTTGAAATTGTCGATACCCGCTTGGTGACCAAATTTTCAAATAATATCCGCAATAATTTCGGCTTTCTAAATCGCACCAGTCCGGAAACACGCGATGAAAAAGATAAATTATTCATCCAAGAAGGCCGCAAAGTATTCCGCGAAGTTTCGCCTATGGTGGCGCAAATGATTACCGACCATTTGGCCGATAATAATTTGCAAGCCGATGGCCTGCGCCGCATGTGGCTGCATCAGGCCAATCGCAATATGAATGATTTCATCGCCAAAAAAGTGCTGGGACAAGAGCCGACCGACGACCAACAGCCGACCGTGCTGGACCAATATGCCAATACAAGTTCGGCCGGTTCCATCATTGCGTTTCACAAATTCAAAAATGATTTTGAGGCCGGTGATATGGGCGTGATATGCAGCTTCGGGGCGGGTTACTCAGCCGGTAGCGTTATTGTGCGCCGCGCCGGTTAGGCCGCGCCGGTGCGTCCATGAGCGGCACCACAGATATTCTGATTGATATCAGCACGGCGATTTTGCGCGCGCATGACGGCATGTTGCAATTTCGCGCTTTGCAGGATGCAGGCCAAACCGCCAAGCGTCTGCCCTTTGGCCCGTTCATGCCCGACCGTCACCGCACGATGGAAATCGGTTTGCGACAATGGGTGCGCGAACAAGTGGGCGTTGATTTGGCGCATGTCGAACAGCTTTATACATTCGCCGATCAGGGGCGTTATAAAAGCGGCGAAGGCCGCCATGTCGTCTCGGTCGGCTATTTGGCTTTGGCGCGTGCCGAGGATGCTGCCGGTGGCGCATGGGATGACCTTTACAGCTATTTTCCATGGGAGGATTGGCGGGACGGGCGGCCCGATATGCTCGACACGATTATTTTACCCGCCCTCGATACATGGCTGACACAAAATGAGGAAGCGCGCGCGCGTGTGCGCCTTGCCTTTGGCCGCGATGGCGCGCAATGGGATGAGGAATTTGTGCTGGAGCGTTATGAATTGCTTTATGAAGCCGGTCTGGTTGAGGAAGCGGCGCGTGATGGCCGCAATGGCAAACCGCAAACCGCCATGTTGGGCAAAGCCATGCAGCTCGACCATCGCCGCATCTCGGCCACCGCTTTGGGGCGGTTACGCAGCAAGCTGAAATATCGCCCGGTGATTTTTGACCTGATGCCCGACCGCTTCACCTTGCGCGCCCTGCAACAAACCACCGAGCTGGTGCTGGGCACGGCCTTGCATCAGCAAAATTTTCGCCGCCTTGTGGAAAAGTCCGGCTTTGTTGAAGCGACCGGCAAAACCAGTCGCGCACGGGGCCGTCCGGCTGAATTATTCCGCTTCCGCCATGGCAATCGCGCCGACCGCCCCTTGGCCGGATTGCGCGTCTCGGGCGGGCGCAAACCGTCAACCACAAAATAAGCACTCTGCCGCACCCATTTACCCTTGCTTTTGCGCGCCAGCCACCCATATTATAAGAGTGATATTATGCTCATTTTGAGTATAAATAAGGGATGATTATGTTTACTGCCAGCGACAGCCTAAAAACCAACGCCATTGCCGCCCTACCGGGCCAAAGCGGCGCGCGCATTTTGGAAGAAATGGATATTGCCTATTCCGATGGGTTGGCGCTTGATATGGCGCCGCTTTATGAGCGGGTGAAAAGCGTTATTCCCTCTGTCGAATGGCCGTTTTTCGCGCCCTATATCAAAGCCATTAATGAGCTGAAGAAAGAAAAAAACGCGGTCATTCTGGCGCATAATTATCAGACGCCTGAAATTTTTCATTGCGTCGCCGATGTGGTGGGCGACAGCCTGCAATTGGCGATAGAGGCGGTCAATGCCGAGGGCGATATGATTGTCCAATGCGGCGTGCATTTCATGGCCGAAACCTCGAAATTGCTGAACCCGCAAAAAACCGTGCTGATGCCCGATATGGGGGCCGGATGCTCCTTGGCGGAATCAATCACCGCCAATGATGTGCGCGCCCTGCGCGAGGCTTATCCCGGCGTGCCGATTGTTACCTATGTGAACACCTCAGCCGCCGTGAAAGCCGAGAGCGATGTGTGCTGCACATCCTCCAATGCGGTGAAAATCGTCAATAGCATGGGTGCTGACCGCGTCTTGTGCATTCCCGATGAATATTTGGCGCAAAATATCGCCCGCGAGGCCGATGTTGAAGTAATTGCGTGGAAGGGTCGCTGCGAAGTGCATGAATTATTCACGGCGGAAGAATTGCAGCAATATCGCCAAGATGATCCGGGCTTGAAAATCATCGCCCATCCTGAATGTAAGCCCGATGTGCTGGATGAGGCCGATTTCTCCGGCTCCACCTCAGCCATGATTAAATGGGTGAGCGATAACCAGCCCGACCGCGTGATGATGGTGACCGAATGTTCCATGAGCGATAATATTGCGGTTGAAAATCCGCAGGTGAATTTTGTCCGCCCGTGCAATTTATGCCCGCATATGAAGCAAATCACCCTGCCGAAAATTCTGGAATCCATGGTGTTGAACCGCACTGAAATCACCGTTGACGAAGATGTGGCGGATAAAGCCCGCGCCGCCGTTGAGCGCATGATTGCGCTGAGCCAATAGCCGTGAGCCGCACCCCCTTACAGGCCAATATTATTGATGTCGGTGATGTGCTTATCATCGGTGCCGGTTTGGCGGGTCTGTTCACCGCGCTGAAACTTGGCGCGCGTCCGGTCACGGTCATGGCGGCGGGTAAACGCAATACGGGCGCGGCCAGCAAATGGGCGCAAGGCGGCATTGCCGCCGCGCTTGGCCCTGACGATAATCCGGCCCTTCACGCGCAAGACACGATTGATGTCGGCAGCGGTTTGGTTGACGAAAATGTCGCCGCTTTTGTCGCCGCCGAAGCCGAAGGCCGCATTGCCGATTTGGAAAATCTTGGCGTCGCTTTTGACCGCGATGATAATGGCGATATGAAACTGGGACGCGAAGCCGCCCATAGCCGCAATCGCATTATCGGTGTCACCGGCGACCGCTCAGGCCGCGCCATTATGGCAGCCTTGGTGAAACGCGCCGAGGCCACGCCCTCACTGAGCTTTTTGGAGGGCTATGCGGCATATGAACTGGCCGTAGAAGACGGACGCGTGGTTGGCGTGTTTGCCCGCCCTGCCGACCCCAGCGCCATATCCGGCCCGCTGCTTATTCGCGCCCGCGCCGTCATTATGGCGACCGGCGGCATTGGCCATCTTTATGCCGTCACCACAAATCCGCGCGGGGCCAATGGCGAGGCTTTGGCAATGGCAGCGCGCGCCGGTGCACAAATCGCCGATGCCGAATTTGTGCAATTTCACCCCACCGCGCTAACCAATATGGGAGATCCGGCTCCGCTGGCGACCGAGGCCTTGCGTGGCGAAGGCGCGCAATTGGTCAATGCCAATGGCGACCGCTTTATGCCCGCACTTGACCCACGCGCCGAGCTTGCGCCCCGCGATGTTGTGGCGCGCGCCGTGTTTCATCAGATTAACGAGACCGGCAGTGTTGGCTTGGATTTACGGCCCAATGGCATTGCCGATAATCTATCGACCCGCTTTCCGACATTGGCTGAGCAATGCGCCAAAAATAATATCGACCCGACGACAACGCCGCTGCCGATTGCTCCGGCGACGCATTTTCATATGGGCGGCATTAAAACCGACCCGCATGGCCGCACCGGCCTGCCCGGCCTTTGGGCCTGTGGCGAAGTCGCTTCCACCGGCCTGCATGGCGGAAATCGTCTGGCCAGTAATTCGCTGCTGGAGGCTTTGGTCTTTGGCGCGCGCATTGCCGAAGATGTCAATAATATCATGCCGTTAACTTCTTTTTCGCGGCCTGCCCAACCGGCGACTTTACCGGATGGCGATACCGCTCTGCTGGCACCGGCCATGCAAAATCTGCGCCATTTGATGGCGCGTCATGTCGGTGTGCTGCGCCATGCTGACGGGCTGATTTACACCTTGCATGAATTGGAGCGCCTGCAACGCGCGGCCAATGGCATGGCACCTTTTGCCAATATGGTTTTGGCGGCGCAATTCATCACCATGGCGGCCTTGCTGCGCGAAGAAAGCCGTGGCGGTCATGCGCGGAGCGATTTCCCGACCAAGGCGGCTGCCGCGCATAGCGTCCTAACCTTACGCAGTCTCAATGATGCTTATGATAATCTGCCGACCCTCAACAAAACTTTCGCCGCCGCCGCGCAAGCGGAACAGCGCGCATAAACGGAAAACAGCATGCACATAATCACTGATGCCTTGCCGGTTTTACCGGCTGATTTGGTCACCCGCCTGATTGATGACGCCCTGTCCGAGGATTGGCAGAGCCGTGGCGATGTCACCTCGCAAGCGGTTATCCCCGCCGCCGCAAAAGCCGATGCGATTATTCGCGCCCGCGATGTCGGCGTCTTGGCCGGTCTTGATTTGGCCACGACCGCATTTTTGGCGCATGAAAGCGGATTGAACGTGACCCGCCATAAAGCCGATGGCGATGCGCTGGCCGAAGGCGATGATGTGATGAGCATTGCCGGTCCGGCCCATGCGCTTTTATCGGCGGAACGCGTGGCGTTAAATTATCTCGGCCATTTATCGGGCATAGCCAGCAAAACGGCGAGACTTGTCGCACTGACGGCGCATACAAAAGCCAAGATTTGCGACACGCGCAAAACCACCCCCGGTCTGCGCGCCATTGAGAAATACGCCGTGCGCGCCGGTGGCGGCGCCAATCACCGCTTCGGTCTTTATGACGCCGTGCTGATTAAGGATAATCACATTGCCGTGGCCGGCGGCATTACCGCCGCGCTAAAAGCCGCGCAAGAAAATGCGGGCGCACTGCCGATTGAAATCGAGGTTGATACTTTGGCGCAATTTGAAGAGGCGCTGGCGGCGGGTGCAAAAATCGTGCTGCTCGACAATATGACGCCCGATATGCTGCGCCAAGCGGTTGACCTGAATAAGGGCCGCGCCATATTAGAAGCCTCAGGGCGGGTCTCGGAAGACAGCGTTGTCGGCATTGCCGAAAGCGGGGTTGATTATATCTCGGTCGGGGCCATCACCCATTCGGCGCTGACCCTCGACCTCGGTCTTGATATTGATATCAGCTAAAAATCACTGACGCGGCGGTCATTATAAAAAATATGGCGGCCGATTTTGGCCAGCTTCACCATGGAACGGTTCCAATAGGGGTCAACATAATCCGCGTGATAATGGGTCGCGCGCGCCGTGGCCGGTCCGGCCCGCACCGTCACTAATTTATTGCCCGCCATGCGCAGGGCTTTGCGCCATAAAACGCGCTGCTTGGGACGGTCTGACAGGCCATCACAGGCAAATGAAAATTGGCATTTATGGCGGCGATATTGCCCTTGAAACACCACGCCGCAAATCGAACCCGGATATTTGGGCGAGAAGGCGCGGTTTATCACGACATCGGCGACGGCTTCCCAGCCCGCGACAGGCTCGGAGCGCGCCTCAAAATAAATGGCTTGCGCCAAACAGCGTTGTGCATCGGCTAGGGTCTCGACATGGGCTTTTGGCTTGAGGCCGCGAAACAGGCTTTCCCCGCGCACATAATCGGCTTTTTCAATTGGCAATTCGGGGGTGCGGCTGACAATGCGTTCCGGATTACGCATGCCGCCAATAATGCTTGTGCTCAAAACCGCAATCGTCAGCAAAGCGCCAAGGCGCGTGACAAAGGGCCGTTTTGGGCCAAAAATATAGCGTAAATCAAGCCATTCAATAAGGCGTAGCATCGGGATCCTCGCTTATCCCCCTGAGTTAACGCTTTAACTTTTAAAAATTAATAAGCTGATTTGCTGTTTTCTCCAAGCGGCACTCGGCAAAAATGAACCCCGATTAGATCGGCTAAAAAGACAGTGCTGGCGGCTTATTTGGCGCTTTTAATGGCGGCTTGCGCGGCGGCCAAGCGGGCAATCGGCACTCGGAAAGGCGAGCAAGAAATATAATCAAAGCCCATTTCATAAAACGCCGCAATCGAGGCCGGGTCGCCGCCATGCTCGCCGCAAATACCCAGCTTCAGTTCAGGGCGCACGGCGCGGCCCTTATCGACCGCCATTTGCACAATCGGCCCAACACCCGCCACATCAAAACTGGCAAACGGGTCTTTTTCCATAATACCCTGACTGACATAGGCGGGGAGAAAACGCGCCGCATCATCGCGGCTGACGCCCAAAGCGGTTTGCGTCAAATCATTTGTGCCGAAGGAAAAGAACACGGCTTCTTTAGCCAATTCATCGGCGACCACGGCGGCGCGCGGCACTTCAATCATCGTGCCCAGCTGATAGGTCGCTTCATCAATGCCATATTCGGCAGCCAGTGGCGGCACGAGGGCTTTCAAAATCCGCAATTCAGCCGCATCGACAATAAGCGGGAACATAATCTCGACCGGCGTTTTGCCCTTATTGGCTTTCATGGCGGCAAAAATCGCGCGCAGTTGCATGGCGTAAATTTCCGGCGCGGTGATGCCCAAACGGCTGCCGCGATGACCGAGCATGGGATTGCTCTCCACCAATTCACCAATGCGCGCGCGCAATTGCTCTTGGCTCTGCCCCAATGCCTCGGCCAGTCCGCCAATATCATCATCGGCATGCGGCAAAAATTCATGCAAGGGCGGGTCAAGCAAGCGAATGGTCACCGGTCGCGTGCCCATAGTCTTAAACAGACCGGCAAAATCATCGCGCTGCATCGGCATTAGCTGCGCCAATGCTTTTTCACGCGCCGCCGCATCCACGGCCAAAATCATTTCCCGCACCAAGGCAATGCGGGCCGGGTCAAAGAACATATGCTCAGTGCGGCACAGGCCGATGCCCTCGGCACCAAAGCGCAGCGCGCGCGTTGCATCTCGCACAGTCTCAGCATTGGTGCGAATACCCATAGTGCGGCGCGCATCGGCCCAAGCCATCAATGCCCCGAAATCACCGGTCAATTCGGCCTCCAGCGTCGGCACAGCCCCCAACATGATGCGGCCCGATGTGCCATCCACCGTGACAATGTCGCCCTCTTTCAATTCCTGCTTATCGACCTGCGCGGTTCGGCGGTCATTATCAATATGCAATTGCCCGGCTCCGGACACACAAGGCCGCCCCAGCCCCCGCGCCACAACCGCAGCGTGACTGGTCATGCCGCCCCGCGAGGTCAAAATGGCGCGCGCCGCATACATGCCGTGAATATCCTCAGGGCTGGTTTCCATCCGCACCAGCACCACATCCTTGCCCTGCGCCGCTAAGGCTTCAGCGCGGTCAGCGGAAAAGGCAATCTCGCCACTGGCCGCCCCGGGCGAGGCAGGCAGACCTTTGGTCAAAACCTTCATCCGCGCGCGCGGGTCGAGTGTTGGATGCAGCAAATGTTCCAGCGATGCCGGTTCAATACGCAGCAGCGCCTCGGTTTCATCAATCATGCCCTCAGCCACCATATCAACGGCGATTTTAATCGCCGCCTCAACCGTGCGCTTACCGGCGCGGGCTTGCAGAATAAACACGCGCCCATTTTGCACGGTAAATTCGACATCCTGCATATCCTTGAAATGGCTTTCGAGACGTTTGAAAATCGCCACCAATTCGCTATGCACATCGGGCAATTCTTCTTCCAGCGATAAATCTTCCATCTGCGCGGCTTGGCGCGCGGCTTTGGTGAGATAAAGCGGGGTGCGAATACCGGCGACCACATCCTCGCCCTGTGCATTCATCAAATATTCGCCATAAAGCGCATTCTCGCCGGTGGACGGATTGCGCGTAAAGGCCACGCCGGTGGCGCTTTGGTCGCCCAAATTGCCGAACACCATGGATTGAATGGTCACAGCCGTGCCCCATTCATCGGGGATATCATGCAGGCGGCGATAAGTGGTGGCGCGCTGATTGTTCCAACTATTGCACACCGCGCCAATCGCCCCCCAAAGCTGCTCTTGCGGGTCTTGCGGAAAAGGCCGACCCGCCTCGCGCTCAATCATGGCGGCAAATTTGCCGGAGATTTCCTGCCAATCATCCGCCTCTAAATCAGCGTCCAATGACAGCGCATTCTCAAACTTATAATCGTCAATAATATCTTCAAAGAAATCATGGCTGATGGCCATCACTACATCGCCATACATTTGCTGAAAGCGGCGATAGCTGTCCCAGGCAAAACGGGCATCCCCGGTTTTAGCGGCCAGCGCCGCCACGGTGACA
>JAQWZC010000089.1 GCA_029253645.1 Alphaproteobacteria bacterium
GGCAAATGGGTGATGCGCACGGCGCTGTCGGTTGTGTTGACATGCTGGCCACCGGCCCCTGACGCGCGAAACGTATCAATCCGCACATCGGCCTCAGACACATCGACCTCAATCGCATCATCCACCACCGGATAGCAGCCCACACTGGCAAAGCTGGTATGGCGGCGGGCATTACTGTCAAAAGGCGAAATACGCACCAAGCGATGCACACCGCTTTCGGTCTTCGCCCAGCCATAGGCATTATGGCCCTTAATCTCAATCGTCGTCGATTTAATGCCCGCTTCATCGCCGCTTGTTTCTTCAATCAGCGAGACTGAATAGCCCTTTTTCTCGGCCCAGCGCATATACATGCGCTGCAACATGCTGGCCCAATCCTGGCTCTCTGTGCCACCGGCACCGGCATGGACTTCAATATAAGCGTCATTGCTGTCAGCCTCGCCGGACAGCAGCGTCTCGACTTCCATGCGCTCGGCCTCAGTCGCCAAAGCCGCCAGCGCGGCCTCGCTTTCGCGCACAATATCGGCGTCACCTTCCGCCTCACCCAATTCAATGAGGTCAATATGGTCGTTCATTTCCGTGTCGAGTTTTAGACATGCCTTAATGGCATTTTCGAGCCGCGTGCGTTCTTGCATTTTGACCTGCGCCGCTTGCGGATTATCCCATAGCTTAGGGTCTTCGGCGAGCTTGTTTAGCGCGTCGAGCTGGGCCAGCGCGTTATGCCAGTCAAAGATGCCTCCGAAGCAAAATCAATGACTGTTTGATACCATCTACAAAATCTGAAATTTCTGAACGCACATCCGTCTCCTTAGCGACGGGAATTTACCCCAAGCCAGCCTGTTTAGTAAAGACCGCCTGTGCCTGCACCGACGGTTTCCGTGTTAATCGCCGGACGCTGTTTAACGCCGGAACTGCCCGTGCCGCCACGCACCACGATTTGCTTGCCATTGCGGGTCGGCTCAGTGCCGCGCTTAAAGGCTTCCAAAATCACCGTCTCATCATCGGGGCGCGCCAGCTTGCCGGTTTTGGCATTGATACGCACCAAATTAATGCGCGGTGGCACGCGGAATGGCGGCGTTGCCATATCGGTCAGTGCCTCTTCCATAAAGGCTTTGAAAATCGGCGCGGCGACACGTCCGCCGCTCTCGCCTTGGCCAAGTGGGCGATTGTCGTCATAGCCGACATAAACGCCGACGACCAAATCGGCCGAGAAGCCGACAAACCACGCATCGCGGCTGTCATTCGTCGTGCCGGTTTTGCCTGCCAGCGGTTTGCCAATGGTTGAAATGCGCCGCCCCGTGCCGCGCTTCACCGCGCCCTCCAACATGGACACAACTTGATAAGCGGTTTGCGGCGACAGCACTTGCTCGCGCTCATCGGGCAAATCGGGCGGCACTTGCTCGGCATAAATTTCGGTATTGCAGCCAATGCAAGTGCGCTGGTCTTTCTTGAACAATGTCTTGCCATAGCGGTCTTGCACACGGTCAATAAATATCGGCTCAACGCGCTTGCCACCATTCACCAGCATGGCATAGGCACTGGTCAGGCGCATGAGCGAGGTCTCGCCCGCCCCCAACGCCATAGCCAGCACACGTGGCATGGTGGTGTTGATGTTAAAACGCGCCGCATAATCGGTAATTTTCCGCATGCCGATTTCTTGCGCCATGCGAATGGTCATCAGGTTTCGGCTTTTCTCCATGCCCAGCCGCAAGGTTGAGAGGCCGTAAAAACGCCGCGCATAGTTTTCCGGTTTCCACAGTCCTTGGTCGCGCCCCTGCTCCATCACGAAGGGCGCATCAAGCACCAGACTGGCCGGGGTAAAACCGCTATCCAGCGCGGCGGCATAAACAAAAGGTTTAAAGGCCGAGCCGGGTTGGCGGCTGGCTTGGGTGGCGCGGTTAAACTCACTGGAGGAGAAGCTATAGCCGCCGCTCATCGCCAAAACGCGGCCGGTATGCGGGTCGAGGGCAACCATCGCGCCATTGACTTCGGGCAATTGCTTCAGCGCATAAATCTCGTCATCGCCCTGCGCGCTGACCCAAATCACATCGCCGGTTTTCAGCACTTGCGACATGCGCTTAATGCGCGGGCCTTTAATCTTATAACCGTTTTCAGGTGACGGCTTGGCGCGCGCCCATTTGACACCGGCGAGATTGATAACGCCCAAATCAACGCGGTCTTCAAAACGGCGCGCCCGGGTGACGCGCGGACGCAAACCGATATTGGCCTGATTGCTTTCCTCATCCACCGACAAAACAATGGCGAGACGCCACGGCGCCAAATCCGTCGCAATCGGGAACTCGGTTAATTGTTCCCACCAAGCTTCCAACGTTTCCAACTCAGCCACCGGCCCGCGATAGCCCTGTCGCCGGTCATAATCTTCAATGCCATTGCGGAGGCTTTGCTGCGCCAGTTTTTGAAAATCCGTATTCAATGTGGTGCGGATGGACAAGCCGCCGCCATAAAGCTGCCGCTCGCCATAAAGCGCATAAACCTCGCGGCGCACTTCCTCAACAAAATATTCGGCGTTAAAGCGGCGCAGGCTGGCAGGCCGGTCGGCCACCACCAAATCTTGCGCCGCCGCGGCGCGCGCCTGCATATCGGTAATATATCCATTATCGCGCATCCGCCCGATAACCCAATTACGGCGCGCAATGGCGCGGGCGCGTTTGCGGAAAGGATGATAATTATTCGGCGCTTTCGGCAAAGCGGCCAGATAAGCCGCCTCGGCCACGGTCAATTCAGAAAGCGGCTTATCGAAATAATTAAGCGCCGCCGCAGCCACGCCATAGCTGCCCAGCCCCAAATAAATTTCATTCAGATAAAGCTCAAGCAATTGCTCTTTGGTAAATGTGCGCTCCAAGCGCAAGGCCAAAACCGCCTCTTTCAGCTTGCGTTCCAGCGTCACATCGCTGCTCAGCAAGAAGTTTTTGGCAACCTGTTGGGTGATGGTCGATGCCCCTTCAAGGCGGCGACCCGAAACGACATTCACCACATTGGCGAAAACGGCGCGCAGAATACCGGCAAAATCAATGCCGACATGCTCGTAAAAATTCTTATCCTCTGCCGCCAAAAACGCATCAATCAGATGTTTGGGCGCGGTATCAATCGGCACGAAAATACGCCGTTCCTGCGCGTATTCGGCAATCAGACTGCCATTTCCGGCATGGGCGCGGCTCATCACGGGCGGGGTGTAATTGGCCAAATGCTCGTAATTGGGCAGACCGCTATTGATCCGCCACAATACCAATACAAAGGCGAAAAGCCCTATCGCTCCAAGCGTTACCAAGACGCCAGTCATATTGCCCAGAAACTTCATCAACGAACCCTTTCAGCCCGATAAATGTCTGATAAATGAGGCCGCACTATGGCAGGTCAGAGGAAAAAATCCAGCCTTGTTTGCGCGCGCCTCAGCGCAAGGCGGCGAGTCTGCTGGAGCGGAAAAACCCGTCCACGGAATTAACCATGGCACCGGCGACTTTGCGCCGCCACGCGCTTGATAAAAGTTGTTTTTCATCGCTGCGATTGGTCAAAAAACCAAGCTCAATCAGCACAGATGGCACATCGGGTGCTTTCAACACACGGAAACCGGCAAAGCGATGCGTGCGGTCAAGCAGGCGGGTTTTGCCACGCGCATTATCAACCACCAGATTGGCGAATTTCACCGATAGGTTTTTGGTCTCGCGCTGTGCCAAATCAATCAAAATATTGGCCACTTCGGGCGGCTGGTCGGCAAAATCAATACCGGCGATAATGTCAGACTGGTTTTCCTTTTTCGCCAAAGCCGCCGCTTCCTTATCTGATGCGGTTTCAGACAAAGTATAAATCGACATGCCGCGCACATTTTTGCGCTTAATCGCATCAGCATGAATGGAGATAAATAAATCGGCATTATGCTTGCGCGCAATGTTCACCCTCTGGCGCAGCGGAATATAAATGTCACGATTACGCGTCAGATAGACTTTATATTTGCCCGTCTTCCGCAATTGCTTGGCCAGTTCTCGGGTGAAATTCAGCGTTACGCTTTTTTCACGCGCCTTGCGGCCCAGCGCGCCCGGGTCCACCCCGCCATGACCCGCATCCAGCACAATCACCGGCTTGCTATTGGCCTGCTTGCGCGGCTTGGGCGTGAACGGTGTCGGCGCGGGCGCGGCTTTGGCCAACGAGCGTTTGGCGGCGCGGTCTTTGGCGACTTGCGATGCGAATTCCTTATTGCCGGTTTTCACCAAATCAATGACCAGCCGATGCGGCAGACCCGATGAGGGCGGCAGCAGAAAACTTTTGGCAACCCGCACCGGCCCTTTGGCGTCAATCACCAAGCGGCTTTTATCGGCGGTGAATTGACCAAAGCGGATTTTCTGCACCAGCCCGTCAACTTTCGGTTGCGCGCCAGGCCAAGCCAGCGAGGGCAAATCGACGACAACGCGGCGCGGACGGTCGAGCAAGAAAATATCGAAATCAACTTTCGCCCCCAAATCGAGCACCAGCCGCGTGCGTTCGGCCGTGACGCCGAGGCGAATATCCTTCACAGCGACCGTCGCTGTCTCAGCCGGCGCGGTGGCGACCGAGCCTGTCAGCATCGCCATAACAAGCATGACGGCTCTCAAAAAAGACGATAAACCGGTCATGGTCGCGATAATTCTCCTTATGGCAAACGACTCAGTTTTGATGCCCAACCATAGCAATTTCGCCTAAAAATTGCGACTTCCCTAAAACTGCATCTAATTTCAACGGTTTAGAAATGCGCGGATTGACCTTGCATTAACCAGTCCTGCCCTATAAATTCATTTTTGATATTTCAGGTGACGCGATACCGAAGGCCTTTAGGGAGCCGGTCGCACTCACCACAGACCATATCAGAATAATTTCGGGACGGGTTTTCCCCACTCCCGAATTGGACACTTTTTTGAGGACAAACAGCGTGACCGTCTCATCAGATATTATGACAGTCAATTCAGCGGCCCAAATTTCGGCCGCCGCTTTGTCCTTTTCACCTTCAATCATGCGCCGGACGCTGCATGGGTCATTAACCCATCGCCCGGCGGGAGTTTTCTATGACCAAAAATATGCTTATCGATGCCATCCACCCGGAAGAAACACGGGTGGTTGTAACCGACCACAATCAGATTCAAGAATTCGACTTCGAGTCGCAATCTAAAGCGCCGCTTCGCGGTAATATCTATCTCGCTAAAGTCACCCGCGTTGAGCCGTCCCTGCAGGCGGCCTTTGTGGAATATGGCGGCAATCGCCACGGCTTTCTGGCCTTTAACGAGATCCACCCCGACTATTATCAAATCCCGGTCAGCGACCGCGAGGAATTGCTGAAAGAGCAAGCGGCAGAAGACCGCTCGCAAGCCGCGACGGATGATAATCAGGCTGATGATAATAATGGCGATGACGCCGCCGCTGAAACCAGCGAAGAAACCGAAGCCGAAGATAAGGGCGATGTTTCTGATATTGGCGGCGACGCGCATGAAGAAGCCGCGCCCGCCATTAATACGCGGGCCTTGCACCGCAAATATAAAATTCAGGAAGTCATCAAACGCCGTCAGATTATTCTGATACAGGTGATGAAAGAGGAGCGCGGCAATAAGGGCGCGGCCTTGACCACTTATTTATCGCTGGCCGGTCGCTATTGCGTGTTAATGCCCAATACGGCGCGCGGGGGCGGTATTTCTCGTAAAATCAATAATGGCGCCGACCGCAAAAAGCTGAAAACCATTGTCGGCAAGCTGGATGTCGCCGACGGCATGGGGCTGATTGTTCGCACCGCAGGCGCACAGCGCACATTGATGGAAATTCGCCGCGACTTTCAATATCTCACCCGCATGTGGGAGGATATTCGCGAGAAAACCGTCAGTTCAACCGCGCCGACTTTGGTTTATGAAGAAGGCAATTTGATACGCCGCTGTATTCGCGACCTCTATTCAAAAGATTTCGACCAAGTCGTGATTGATGGCGCGGATAGCTATAAAGAAGCCAAAACCTATATGAAGCTGCTCATGCCCAGCCATGCGCGCAAGGTGAAGCAACATAGTGGCGACGCGCCTTTGTTTAAAGAACACGGCGTTGAAGACAAGCTGGCGGCAATGTTTAACCCGACCGTGGTGCTGCCATCGGGCGGCTATTTGGTCATCAACCCGACCGAGGCATTGGTGTCCATTGACGTCAATTCGGGTAAATCAACCCGCGAGCAATCGGTTGAGAAAACCGCTCTGGCGACCAATTTGGAGGCCGCTGTAGAAGTGGCGCGTCAGGCGCGCTTGCGCGACCTTGCCGGTCTGCTGGTTATCGACTTCATCGACATGGATGAAAATCGCAATAACCGCGCCGTTGAACGCAAAATGAAAGAGGCGCTGAAAGCCGACCGCGCCCGTATTCAAGTTGGCCGCATTAGCAGCTTTGGCCTGATGGAAATGTCGCGCCAGCGTATGCGCGCCGGTGTGCTGGAAGGCTCAAGCGAGACTTGCGTGCATTGTAACGGCTCCGGCATGGTGCGCTCGGTTGAAAGCCGCGCCCTGCATGTGCTGCGTCAGATTGATGAGGATGCCGGTAAATTTAGCGAAGGCGAATTGAGCGTGCATCTGCCGCAAGATGTGGCGATCTATCTGCTGAATAATAAGCGCAGCCAATTGCATGAAATTGAAAGCCGCACGGGTGTCAGCATTTCGGTTGAGATTGATACTGATTTGAATGCGATGGAAATGAGCATCACCCTGCCCGATAATTCGGAAAGCAGTGGCCGCATGGAAGGCGACCCAAGCGCTGCGGTGAGTGACGAAAATGGCGGCAAGCGCCGCCGTCGCCGCCGCGGTGGTCGCAATCGTCGTCGCGGACAAGGTGCCGAGAACGGCGCTGATGAGCATGATGATGACGCGCCAAGCGCGGCTGAGGACAGCGATAATGACGCCGCCGATGCCGATGCTAATATGCCTGCCGATGTGGCGGCTGATGGCGAAGATGGTGATGATGAGGATAAACCGAAACGTCGCCGTCGCCGTGGCCGTCGGGGCGGACGCAATCGTCGCCGCAGTCAAGATGCCGCCTCTGATGGCGAAACGGAAGGCGACGCAGAAACCCCTGCCGAGACTGCCAATGATGCAGCCACCGAAGAAGACGCCGCGGAAGGCGCCGAGAAAGACACTGCTAAGCCGCAAAAGATCATTATAGAAGTGGCCGCCGAAGAAGCTGAAGAGGCTGAAGCTGATGACGCAGCTGAGGGTATGGCCGAAGATAATCAGACTGAAACAACCGAAGCAGAAAGCGAAGTCGCGCCGGGTGAAGAAGCTGAGGCCGACAGCAAAGGCAAACGCAAATCAGGTTGGTGGCGCAAATAAGCGTCAAAATAAAGCCGTAATTAAGAGACAGGCTGGAGGCATGATGAGCCGAATGCTGCGAAAATGCACAATCTTGCTGGTCGTCTGCCTGATGGCCATGCCGGTCGCCGCGCAGGCACGTGGCGGTTTGGTGCGCGATGCCGAGATTGAATTATTGCTGCGCGATTATAGCAATCCGCTATTTCGTGCCGCCGGTCTTGACCCATCGCGCGTCGGCCTATCGCTGATTAATGACCGCAATCTCAACGCTTTTGTGACCAATGGGCAAAATATTTATGTCCATACCGGACTGATATTGGAGGCCGAGGAGCCGAATATGGTTATCGGCGTTTTGGCGCATGAAATCGGTCATATTACCGGTGGCCATTTGGCGCGCGGGGCTGAGGCCGCCGCCGCCGCACAAGGGCCGGCGCTGGTCGCTGCCATATTGGGGCTTGGCTCTATTTTGGCGGGTGCCGGGGATTTGGGCATTGCGCTGATTACCGGCGGGCAACAGCTGGCCATTCGCAGCTTTCTGACCTATAGCCGCGGCCAAGAGGCAGCGGCAGATAATACCGCGCTGCAATTATTGGAAGCCACCGGACAATCGACCGAAGGCATTATCGGCATGATGGAGACGCTGGCCAATCAGGAAATTTTGAGCGAGGTCTATCAAGACCCATATGCCCGCTCGCACCCAATGTCGCGCGACCGCGTCAACGCCTATCGCAATGGCGCGCGCAACTCGCCCTATAATGATGTCCGCGACCCCGACACGCTTATTTTCCGTCATCGCATGGCGCAGGCCAAAATTTACGGCTTTCTCGACTCGCCCGCCACCACATTGCGGCGATACCGCACTGATAATAGCGCACCGGGCCGCTATGCCCGCACTGTGGCTTATTTCAGACAGGGGCTGCGCGCTGAGGCGTTGAATGAAGTCAATGGCCTGATTGACGCCATGCCGAATAATCCGTGGCTGCATGAATTAAAGGGCCAGATTTATTTTGAAACCGGCAAGGCCGCGGCGGGCATTACGCCCTATCAAAAGGCGGTTGCCTTGCGGCCTAATGAACCGCTATTGCTGATTGGCTTGGCGTCTTGTCTGCTCGGTAAAGGGGCTGAAGGCGGCGACAGTCATCGCAGCGTCAACCGGCAAGCCATTGACCATTTGCGCGCCGCTTTGCGTCTCGACCCGCTTAATGGCTCAGCCTATTTGCAAATGTCGAAAGGCTATGGGCAGCTTGGTGAAACGGCAATGGCGCAATGGGCTTTGGCCGAATATTACGCCGCTGCCGGAAGCAGCGAAGCGCGCCGCCATGCCCAGCGCGCCATAAAAGGACTACCCAAAGGCTCGGTTGAATATATCCGCGCCGTTGATATTCTAAGCGCCTCCAAGCGCTGAACTGAGAGGATTAACTATGCGTCGCGTCTTTGAAAAATTACTGTTTGCCGTGATTTTATTACCTGCCCTTATCGGCGGAAACGCCGTGGCGTTAAGCCCGCAAGACAAGCAACTTATCGACAAACAGATTGAAGACTATCTGATGCGTAATCCTGAAAAGCTGGAGAAAGCGCTGGATAATATGCAGAGCTTTTTGACCCAGCGCGAAACGCGGTTGCGCCAGCAAGCCCTCGATGACAATGCCGATGCGCTCTATCGCAATGCGGCTGATTATTCTATGGGACCGGCCAATGCCCCCATCACCATTGTTGAGTTTTTTGATTATAATTGCGGCTATTGCAAACGCAGCTTTGCGCCGCTGATGGAAGTGCTGCAAGAAAACAGCGATGTGCGTTTGGTATTTAAGGAATATCCGATTTTGGGCGAGCCGTCTTATGACGCAGCCAGCACGGCTTTGGCGCTCAATGATAAAATGAAATATCTGACCTATCACAGCAAGCTGATGTCGAGCAGCAACCGACTGTCGCAATTGGTTATCGACAAGGCGCTGAGTGAGATGAAACTGCCGCCGCAAAAAATCAAAAGCGATGCGCGCGCCGATAAATATATTCTGCATATCTCGGCCACCCGCCAGCTTGCCGATGCGATTGGCGTCAGCGGCACACCGGCTTTTGTGATTAATGGCGCGCTGTTTCCCGGCGCACTCGACAAAGACGAGTTGACGCAAGCGGTTAAAACCGCACGGGCTGAGTTGAAAGCTAAATAAGACCGCCGACCGGCGAACTGGGATCGGCATAAAGCCGTTTCGGCATACGCCCCGCCAAATAGGCTTGGCGTCCGGCCAGCACCGCATTCTTCATCGCTTCCGCCATGACAATCGGCATTTTGGCCTCGGCGATGGCCGTGTTCATCAACACACCATCGCAGCCCAATTCCATCGCAATGGCCGCATCTGACGCTGTGCCGACGCCCGCATCAACCAGCACCGGCACATTGGCTTGCTCAATAATCAGGCGGATATTGACCGGATTTTGAATACCGAGACCCGAGCCAATCGGTGCGGCCAAGGGCATGATGGCGCAGCAGCCAATATCCTCCAGCCGTTTGGCCATAATCGGGTCATCGCTGCAATAAACCATCACCTGAAAGCCCTCTTTAATGAGCAATTCAGCCGAGCGCAGTGTCTCCGGCATATTCGGATAAAGCGTCTTCTCATCGCCCAGCACTTCGAGCTTGACCAAATCCCAGCCGCCTGCCTCTCGCGCCAAACGCAATGTCCGCACCGCATCCTCACCGGTAAAGCATCCCGCCGTATTGGGCAGATAGGTGAATTTCTGCGGGTCGATATAATCAACCAGCATGGGCGCGTCTTTATCGGTCAAATTAACCCGCCGCACAGCGACGGTGACGATTTCCGCCCCGGCCGCTTCGGCAGCGGCGGCATTTTCGGCATAATCTTTATATTTGCCGGTGCCGACAATCAGCCGCGAGGAGAAGCTGCGCCCCGCAATTACCAGTTTCTCATCCTCAAACGCCATCACTCAGCCCCCGCCGATAAAATGCACAATTTCAATGCGGTCACCCGCCTCAACCATATGCGAGGCATAAGCCGATTTCGGCACAATTTCCAGATTATGTTCGACCGCAATCTTTTTTTCGGGCAATCCCAAGCGCGCCAACAGCTCAGCCACGCTAACGGCGGCGTCAAACGCCTGCGTCTCACCATTTATGATAATCTCAATGCTGTCGCCCATGCTGCGCCGAGTGTGCAAAACCGCAGGCGAAAGCGCAAGTCTTGAAGGCCGCCGCCCGCATTTAAGCTTGTTGAAAACCTTGCACTTTCTTGAAATCTCGTTTACCCAAACTGAATTGGCATTACGCTGTTAAAAGGTTGCACTTTCGATGAGCAAACCACTGCATATCATCAATGGCCCAAACCTGAATTTATTGGGCACGCGAGAGCCGGATGTTTACGGCACGACGACGCTGGCCGATATTGAGGCCATGTGCGCGGCGCGGGCCGACACGCATGGGCTGACGACGCTTTGCCTGCAAAGCAATGATGAGGGTGAAATGGTCAATTTCATTCAAGCCGCCCGCACTGAGGCCAGCGGCCTCATCATTAATGCCGGCGCTTATTCGCACACATCTGTGGCTATTTTGGACGCGCTGCAAGCCGTTCAAGTGCCGATTATTGAAGTGCATTTATCGAATATTTTTGCCCGCGAAGAATTTCGCCATCACTCATATGTTTCCGGCGTTGCCGCCGGTGTCATATGCGGTCTTGGCGCACAGGGCTATGAAATGGCAATCGACGCGCTGGCGGCACGATTGGCTTAATAGGGGATAAACGACATGGCGAAATTACCGAGCAATAAGACGATTAAAGATTTGGCTGAGCTGTTAAGCGATACCGGCCTCACTGAGATTGAAATTGAAACCGGTGATATGCGTATCAAAGTCGCGCGCCAGGGCACTGCCGTAAGCGCTGTGGTGCCTGCGCCCGCGCCGGTTGCACCGGCCCCTGAAGCGGCAGCCGAAGCCGCCCCGGCCCCGACGGACCATCCGGGCGGCGTGAAATCACCCATGGTCGGCACGGCCTATTTGGCCCCCGAACCGGGCGCGGCGAATTTTGTGAAAGTCGGTGACACGGTGAATGAAGGGCAAACCATTTTGATTGTCGAGGCGATGAAAACGATGAACCCCATCGGCGCGCCGAAATCCGGCAAGGTGACGCAAATATTTATCTCTAATGAGCAGCCCGTCGAATTTGACGAAGTGCTGATGATTATCGAGTAAGATATGGTTTCGAAAATACTTATCGCCAATCGCGGTGAAATCGCTTTGCGGGTCATTCGCGCCTGCCGTGAATTGGGCATTAAATCGGTCGCCGTTCATTCCTCGGCTGACGACAAGGCGATGCATGTGCGCCTCGCCGATGAAAGCGTCTGCATTGGCCCG
>JAQWZC010000052.1 GCA_029253645.1 Alphaproteobacteria bacterium
CACGCAACCGCCGGTCATATATTCGCAAGCATGGTCGCCCGCGCCTTCGACAACGGCAATCGCGCCGGAATTGCGCACGGCGAAACGTTCGCCGGCGACACCGCGGAAATAGCATTCGCCATCTACCGCGCCATATAAAACCGTATTGCCGACAATAATGCTTTTCTCGGGCACAATGCTGCTTTCCTTAGGCGGATAAATCGCAATGCGTCCGCCCGACAAGCCCTTGCCGACATAGTCATTGGCTTCGCCTTCCAGCTCAAAGCTGATGCCGCGCGCCAAGAAAGTGCCGAAACTTTGCCCCGCCGTGCCGCGCAATTTCACCGAGATGGTGTCATCCGCCAATCCGGCATGGCCATAGCGCAGGGCCAATTCGCCCGACAACATGGTGCCGGCCGAGCGGTCAACATTGGTGATTTGCGTCTCAATCTGAACCGGTGTCTTATCGTCCAAAGCGGGCATGGCGTCGGCAATCAGCTTGCGGTCGAGAATATCGTGTATCGGGTGGTCTTGGCTTTGCGTGTGATAAACCTCTTTATCCGCCTCGATTTTGGTAAACAGGCGGGTGAAGTCGAGACCCTTGGCTTTCCAATGGTCAATCGCTTCACGCGTATCCAATAAATCGGTTTGCCCGATAATCTCATTCAGCGAGGTGAAGCCCATCTCGGCCAGCATCTCGCGCACTTCCTCGGCAATGAAGAAGAAATAATTAATCACATGCTCGGGCGTGCCGGTGAAGCGTTTACGCAGCGTCTCATTTTGCGTCGCAATGCCGACCGGGCAGGTGTTCAGATGACATTTACGCATCATAATGCAACCGGCAGCAATCAGCGGCGCGGTTGAGAAACCAAACTCATCAGCGCCCAAAAGCGCGCCGATAATGACATCGCGTCCGGTGCGCAAACCACCATCCACCTGCACGGCAATGCGGTTGCGCAAATCATTCAAGACAAGCGTCTGATGGGTTTCAGCCAAACCGATTTCCCAAGGCGAACCGGCATGTTTAATTGAGGTGAGTGGGCTGGCACCTGTGCCGCCTTCGAAACCTGAAATCGTAACATGGTCGGCGCGCGCTTTTGAGACGCCTGCTGCCACCGTGCCGACACCGACTTCTGACACCAGCTTGACGGAAATATCAGCGCGCGGATTGGCGTTTTTCAAATCATAAATCAGCTGCGCCAAATCCTCGATGGAATAAATATCATGATGCGGCGGCGGCGAAATAAGCCCGACCCCCGGGGTCGAATGGCGCACGGCGGCAATGCGGCGGTCAACCTTATGACCGGGCAATTGGCCGCCCTCACCGGGCTTTGCGCCTTGCGCCATTTTAATCTGAATCATATCCGAATTGGCCAGATATTCAGCCGTCACGCCAAAGCGGCCGGAGGCCACTTGTTTGATGGCCGAGCGTTTGCTGTCGCCATTATCTTCGGGCGTGAAGCGATGCACTTCCTCGCCGCCTTCGCCGGTATTGGACTTGCCGCCCAAACGGTTCATGGCAACGGCCAGTGTCTCATGCGCTTCCGGACTGATGGAGCCAAGCGACATGGCACCGGTGGCGAAGCGTTTGACAATCTCTTCAACCGCCTCAACCTCGTCAATGGAAACCGGCTTGCGCCCACTGTCATCGGCCATGCGAATGTTAAACAAACCGCGCAGGGTCAGCAGATTTTCATCTTGCTCATTCACTTGACGCGCATAGTCGCGATATTGGTCACGGCTATTGCCGCGCACGGCATGTTGCAATGCGCCGACCGTGCCGGCATTCCACACATGGTCTTCGCCGCGCACGCGCACGGCATATTCGCCGCCGACATCCAGCGCGTCTTTCAGCACGGCATCCTCGCCAAAGGCACCCTTATGGCGCATCAGCGTTTCCTCGGCCACTTGCTCAAGGCCAATGCCTTCAATAGTGGTTGAGGTGCCGGTGAAATATCCGTCGATAAAGTCTTGCGCCAAGCCAATCGCGTCAAAAATTTGCGCGCCGCAATAGGATTGATAGGTCGAGATGCCCATTTTGGACATGACTTTACGCATGCCCTTACCGGCGGCTTTGACGAAATGCGCGTGACCCTCTTCGCAGGTCAATTCCAGTTCCAGCTTGCCACGCAATTGGTCAACCGTGTCAAAGGCCAAGTAGGGGTTAATGGCTTCCGCGCCATAACCGGCCAATGTGCAGAAATGGTGAATTTCGCGCGCTTCACCGGTTTCCACAACCAAACCGGCGGAGGTGCGCAGGCCCTTGCGGATAAGGTGATGATGCACGGCAGATGTCGCCAGCAGTGCCGGAATGGCGGCGCGCGCGGCGCAAACACCGCGGTCAGACAGAATGATGATATTCTCATGGCTGTCGGCAATGGCTTTTTCAGCCTCGGCGCATAAGGCATCGAGACGGGTTTTCAAACCGCTCGGGCCGTTGGCCGCATCCCATGTCATATCCAAGGTCAGCGCATGGAATTCATTATCTTCAATATCGGAAATGCGGCGGATCTTCTCCAAATCCTCATTGGAAAGAATAGGCTGTGCCACTTCCAAACGTTTGATTTCTGACGAGCCTTCAAGGTCGAGCAGATTGGGACGCGGGCCGATAAAGGAGACCAGCGACATCACCAATTCTTCGCGTATCGGGTCAATGGGCGGATTGGTGACTTGCGCGAAAAGCTGCTTGAAATAGGTGTAAAGCGGTTTTGATTTATCCGATAAGGCCGAGGGCGGCGTATCCGTGCCCATAGAGCCGGTGCCTTCTTCGCCACGCTCCAACATGGGCGTGATGAGGAATTTCAAATCCTCTTGGCTATAGCCGAAAGCCTGTTGCTGGGTCAGCAAGGGCAGGTCGCTATGCACATGTGCCTCGCCGGTCGGGGCGGGCAATTCTTCGAGTTTAATCTGCGTGCGCGCCAGCCATTCCGCATAAGGATGCGATCCGGCCAGTTCCGCTTTCAATTCATCATCGGAAATAATGCGGCCTTCTTCGAGGTCGATAAGCAGCATTTTGCCCGGTTGCAGACGCCATTTCTCAATGATTTTTTCTTCCGCAGCGGGCAGCACGCCCATTTCAGAGGCCATGACAACGCGGTCATCTGAGGTCACATAATAACGCGCCGGGCGCAGGCCGTTACGGTCAAGCGTCGCGCCGATTTGGCGACCATTGGTGAAGGCCACGGCGGCGGGGCCGTCCCACGGCTCCATCAGTGCGGCATTATATTCGTAAAATGCGCGGCGCTCATCATCCATAAGCGGATTGCCGGCCCAGGCTTCGGGTATCAGCATCATCATCGCATGGGCCGGTGAATAACCGCCCATGACCAGCAATTCCAACGCATTGTCGAAACACGCCGTATCGGATTGGCCTTCTTCAATCAGCGGCCATAATTTTTCGAGGTCATCGCCGAACAAGCCTGAGGACAGGGTCTCGTGACGCGCCGCCATCCAATTCACATTGCCGCGCACCGTATTGATTTCGCCATTATGGCAAATCATGCGGAAAGGTTGCGACAGCGACCAAGTGGGGAAAGTGTTGGTGGAAAAACGTTGATGCACCAGTGCCATAGCCGACACTGTGTCGGGGTCGCGCAAATCATCATAATACGGGCCAAGCTGGCTCGACAGCAGCAAGCCTTTATATAAAACCGTGTAGGATGACATGGACGGAATATAGAAAAACCCGTCAGCCTCTTTCATCTCGGCAGCTTTGACAGCCAGCTCAATCAGGCGGCGCACGACAAATAAATCGCGCTCAAAAGCTTCTTGCTCATGGCTTTTATCGTTTGCGATAAAGACTTGTTTGATAACCGGCTCGGTCGGCACAATGGAATAGCCAAGGTCGGAATTATCAACTGGCACATCGCGCCAGCCCAAAACCGCGTGGCCTTCAGAGGCGATTTTATCTTCAATGATTTTTTCAATCGCTCCGCGTGTCGCCTCATGCCGCGGCAAAAACACCATGCCGACGCCATAAGCGCCTTCTTGGGGCAACTCAAATGGCAGCGCCGCCGTCACTTTGCGATAAAACGCATCGGGCATTTGAATGAGCATGCCGACGCCGTCACCGGCCTTCGGGTCCGCACCAACCGCGCCGCGATGTTCCAGATTTTCCAAAATCGTCAGGCCGTCGCGCACAATGTCATGGCTTTTGACGTTTTTAATATTGGCAACAAAACCAAGGCCGCAGGCATCATGCTCATTGGCCGGGTCATAAAGGCCCTGACGCGCGGGCAG
>JAQWZC010000066.1 GCA_029253645.1 Alphaproteobacteria bacterium
ATTGGCCTCCGTATAAAGCGGCTGGCGCGAAAATCCGGCGAGATCGTGAGAGGTTATCGTTTCCGCCGCCTTTTCCCGCAAAGCGGTTTCAACGGCTTGCAGCCAGTCATCTTGCGATGGCGCACCAAACTCATTTCCCAGCGTCAACTCACTCACGGCTGTCCTCCTCACCCATCTTCTGTTGTCAGTAGATAGCTTATGGATAATAGCAAGGCAATAAAAGCCGGAACCCAGCTTGCCATTATCGGCGGCATGAGATTCAACTCGCCCATTAAAACAATGAAGTCATTGAATAAAAACAGGCCGAACCCGCATAGCACAGAAAGGCCGAGCGTTTGCCCGCTGGTGAACATGCGGCCCGTCGGCAATGAAAAACAGGCCGCCACCATAACCATCGCCATCAGCAAAATCGGCAGGGCAAGCAATGATTGCAGCCGCACCTCATGGCGCGTGACATCAATGCCGCTTTTTCCGGCGGCGGCGATATAGCCGGGCAATTGCCACACATTAATGATGCGCGCATTGGCAAAATTATCGGCCAGACTGCTGCTTGTCAGGCTGCTGGATAGCTCCCATTGCGGCAGGGTTTTAACCGCTTCGTCGCGCCGATAAAACCGCGGGGCGGTGAGGCGGAACAAGCCATCGGCAATCTGTCCGGAAGGGGCGGTGATGCGGCTCTCAAATGCGCCGCTTTCATCGAATTGAATAATCTCAACATCCAGCAAGCGTCCGGCTTGGGCGTCATCAATCTGTTTGGCGCGGCTGATATAGCTGCCCGATTGCGTGGTTTCACGAAACCAAACGCCGCCGGTGGAAAAGCTCAGGCTCGATTTTTGCGAGGTCAGCGCGGCATAGCTATCGGTGAAGCGATTATGAAGCTGCGCGCCAATCGGCTCCAGCGCGAGGATAATCAGCGTCGATAAAACAAAGGTGAAAACCAAAAGCGGCTTTAAAAACTGCCACACAGAAAGACCGGCGGCGCGAATGACCGCAAGCTCTTGCGCCTGACTGAGCCGCAGCAGACAAAATACGGTGGCGAATAAAAACACGAAAGGCAGAAAATCCATCAGCAAAAGCGGCAAGCGGTGCAGAGTGAAGCCAAAGGCCGTGCCCGCGCCCAAATTAAGCCGATTGGCGAGGCGCAGCATTTCCAGAAAATCGCCAAGCATGGCAATCGCGCCAAAACCCAAAGTGACAATCATCAGCCACACGGCAAAGCGGCGCACGAGATAAAGATTGAGCGTGCTTATCATGCGGCGCGTCCCATGATGCGGCTGAATAATCTTTTCACCATATCCGGATCATTTTGCTTTTGAATAAAGGCCATGAGGCCGCCGAGAAATAACGCCGGCCAAATGAAGATAAGGGTTGGCGCGTCTTCTTCTACCGCGACATCAGCCAGCGCGATGACGCCGATTTGAAACACAATCGCCAGCAGCACCGCCGCCATAACGCGCTGGCCATAGCCACTGCGACTAATGCCGCCCGCCGTAATCACGGCAAAGCCAATCAGCATGAAAATAATCGGCTGGGCGAGATTGGAAATAAGCTCCAAGCCGCGCCCTTTCATGCGGGTGATGCGCGCCGTCGAGGTGACGCCATGCGCGGACGGGTTCAGCAATTGATGTATCATCATATGATTGCGGTTAAAGGTGATGCGGGTTTTTTGCGTCGGCACAGGCTGGCTGAGCGGCAAGAGATATTGCGAGAAACGAATAATCTGCCCATCATCTTGGTCGCGCCTATCAGTGCCGCCTATCAACTGGCTGCCATCTTGCAGGATAAAATAAGGCTCGCCATTGCGCGCGCTAATGCGCGCTCTTTTCGCCAAATAAGTGACCGGACGTTGCGGCTTGCTCATATCGTAAATCATTAAATCAAGCCAATTGCCGTCGCTATCTTGTCCGCTGGTAAAGGCGGTCATGCTGGGCTTTAAATCCTTAAATGCGCCGGGCTGTAAATCTGCCAGCGCGATTTGACTGCCTCTTTCAAACGAACTGAGTTTGAGCGTTTTCATGGCAATCGGGGAAATATAAAAAGCCAGCAAGCCTTGCACCACCATCACCACTGCGCCGAGCAGCAACATGGGGCGCAAGACGCGCAATGGGCTGAGACCGGCGGCGGTGAGCGCGAAATATTCATAATCTTGCAGCAAGCGCACCATTTGCGAAATCACCGTAATCAGCAAGGCGGGCGCGAGGGTGAAGGTGAGGACGCGCGGCAAGACCAGCGTGGACAGCATCAGCGTTTCCAGCGGCGATGTGCCTGCGGTCAGCGCCTTATCAATCAGGTCAAGCGCCTGCACCAGCCAAATGACAGCCGACAAAATCAATGTCAGCGCAAGCTGGCTTTGCAAGAGGCGAATGAATAAATAGCGGTCAAGCATGGGCAGACAATATCAGTGCTTGGCGCGCCTTACTATGATTTTGACCAATAAATTGCGCTTTAATTTACCCCCGCCTTGCGCCGCTGATTTTGTTTGCTTAGACTTTCGCCAAAGGGAGTTAACGTCATGGATCTGAATTTCACGCAAGAATATGATGATTTTCGCGCCGAGTTGCGCGGGTTTTTAGAGGCGCATAAGGACAGCGCGCCCAGCCGCTCAGACCGCTCTGTGCGGAGCAAAAAGCGTCTGGCTTGGCAGGAATTACTGCTGCAAAACGGCTATGCGGCGCGCACGCATCCGAAGGAATATGGCGGCTATGGTGCCGCGCCTGACGCGCTCAAGGCGCGCATTATTGCCGAGGAATTTGCCCGCGCCGGTGTGCCCGGCGGTATTTCCGGTCAGGGCATTAACATGCTGGTGCCGACGCTTTTGGAATTGGGCACGGATGAGCAGAAAGCGGCCTATATCAAACCGACCCTATCGGGTGAGATGGTGTGGTGTCAGGGTTATTCTGAGCCGGGCGCGGGGTCAGACCTCGCTGCGCTCCGCACGGCGGCGGTGGTTGATGGCGATGATTTCGTCATTAACGGCCAGAAGATTTGGACTTCGACCGCGCAATTTGCCGATATGATGTTTTGCCTTGTGCGCACCGAACCGGATGCGCCAAAGCATCAGGGCATTAGCTATATTCTGATTGATATGAAGACGCCGGGCATTGAAGTGCGCCCGCTGATGACGATGACCGGCTTTGCCGAGTTTAACGAGGTGTTCTTCACCGATGTGCGCGTGCCGGTGACCTCGATTGTCGGCAATCGCGGCGAGGGTTGGATGGTGGCCAATGCCACGCTGACGCATGAGCGCGGCATGTTGGGCGACCCTGATGCAGCGCTGGGGCGGCTGCGCGCCATTGCTGGGATTATGCAAAACGAACATATTGACGGCAAACCGCTCATCGGTGATGCGGTTTATCGCGACCGCTTGGTGAAACTGCAAGCCGAAGCGCAGGCGATGAAGCTGAACGGCATGCGCCTGACCACCATGTCGAGCGAGAAGAAATCGGCCGGCATGGCGGGGCTGCTGGTGAAATTGCAGGGCTGCGAGTTGAACCATCAGATGGCCGAACTGGCCATTGACGTGATGGGCGAATATGGGATTCTTTACGAAGACAGCCCGTTTGCGCGCGATAAAGGCATGTGGCAAACCTATTATATGTTTGACCTCGGCCTGATTATTGGCGGCGGCTCGGCGCAAATTCAGAAAAATATCATTAGCGAACGCGGCCTCGGAATGCCGCGCGAGCCGAAGCCGACACCCGGCACATTTAAAGCCAATTAGGAGCCACTCATGTATTTCGGATTATCAGAAGACCAGATA
>JAQWZC010000069.1 GCA_029253645.1 Alphaproteobacteria bacterium
GCACTCGACGCAGACCGCGAGTTCCTCAAAAAAGGTGGTGTGATGGATGATGACCAGATTGATGCTTATATCGAGCTGAAATGGGAAGAAATCTACAATTACGAGCACACACCGCATCCTGTCGAGTTCGACATGTATTACAGCGTCTAGTTTGAGACCATAACAGGGGGCTCCTCCCTCCCCCAATAGAACGGCCCTACTGAATATCAGTGGGGCCGTTTTTTTGCTCCGTCAGCTTCAACATCAGATTGCCGATATCGTCATGTGCCAAAAACGTGTTTCGGTTAAATGTGAAATGCAGCAACTCGCCATGATGACGAATGGCAAACTGGGTATCATCCGTTAAGCGTTGGGTGACCATCCACGCCACATATCTCAGACTGTTCATAAACGCGTGACACAAGACAGCCATCATCGCGACCGCTGATACCAACATGGCAAATTGCACACTCACCGTTGCATTATAAAAAACATCCCAAAAGCCCTTTATCGCCTCCGCTTTCTTATTGTTAAACGCGAAACGGCCACCTGAATGGTGGCCGGGGCGTTAGAACAACCGCAAAGAAAACGGCCACGACGTATTGGGCCGAGGCTTTATTTCGCCGTCGCCCCGACCCGAGGGTCAAGACGACAATCTAATATCGGCATAGACTTAAAAATGCGTTTACACCGTCCTTTGCAGGGCCTTCTAAGGCCCCATTGGCCGCCGACTGACAGGCAACCAAAGAGGCACTGTAGCAGAATGTCAGGTCAGGGCTACCAACCTAAGGTTGCATTACCCATTCCAATGCGCGTTATAGGCGGCGGCGGCTTTTTTCTCGCTCGACTGATAGCCGGTAAAGGCTTTGAACACGCCAAGCTCGAGGTCAGGCTCGCGCCCCTCGCCCATATTGATAAGCTGGGTGCACCACCAACCTTGCTGGCCCCAGCCATTTAACGAGGCCAGAGTGCGAGACGGCGAATTGAGGCCGAGCAGCGGACGCAGCCATTTCGGGCCAATCTCCAGCGACTTCTCAAAAATCGTCGTGGTATCGACCTCTTTCGACAGCAGTTTATTGACAATATCCGGTTCGACACAAAGCGGACGCCCGACGCCAATCATATCGCAAGCATCGGCTGCCAGTGCGGCATCCATACCGGCCCGTGAGCGGAAACCGCCGGTGACCATCATCGGGCCTTTAAAGACCGCGCGAATGTCTTTGGCGTAATCAAGGAAATAGGCTTCCCGCGCCACCGTGCTTTCGCGCAAGGATTCAGCGCGATCAGGGTTCAGCGTCAGCTTGTCGAGACCGACCAGTTTCGGCTGTTCATATGTGCCGCCGGAAACTTCCAGCAGATCCAAGCCCTCATCATTCAGCCATTTGGCCACTTGCACCGAATCCTCATGGGTGAAGCCACCTTTTTGGAAATCGGCCGAATTGAGCTTCAGCGAAATCGGGAATTTGTCACCGACCGCTTTGCGGGTGGCGCGAATGGCCTCCAGCAACAGCTTGGCGCGGTTCTCGAGGCTGCCGCCCCATTCATCCGTGCGCTGGTTAATGTCAGGCGACAAAAACTCGGAAATCAAATAGCCATGCGCGCCGTGCAATTGCACACCGGTAAAGCCGGTTTCCTGCGCCATTTTCGCGGCATGGGCGAAACGCTGGATAATGTCGAGAATTTCATCATGCTCCAGCGCGCGCGGTTTACCGAAAGCGGCGCCGGGCATTTTCAACTGCACTTCAGACGGGCCGACCGGTGTCGGCGCAACGGCGGCAGGTGTCTGGCGTCCGGCATGCGAAATCTGCATCCATAAATGCGTGTTGTTTTTGGTGCCGGCATCAGCAAAAGCGCGCAAACGCGAAATTTGCTCATTGGTCTGCTTGCCCTCAATCACAACATTGCCCGGGCGCTCTAAATAGCGGTGGTCAATCTGCACATTGCCGGTCAGCAAAATGCCTGCACCGCCCTCAGCCCAACGGCCATAAAGCGTCGCGTGTTTTTCAGTGGCGCGGTTCTGCTCATCGGCCAGACCTTCTGTCATTGCCGCTTTGCAAATGCGGTTCTTAACTTCAACGCCACATGGCAGCGCTAAAGTGGATTCAATCGTCGTCTTGCTCATCAAAAACTCCCTTGTTTTTGTTATATGGGTTAAACTACCAACCGAATCAACTGTTTCAACCGAAAAGATAAAATGGCCAAGAAGAAATCCGCAGATTTGTTTGATGACGCCCCCGCGGCACCAAAAGCCGCCGCAAAGGTCGAGAAAAGCAAACCAAAATCCGCCGAAAAAGGCTATTCCGCCGCCGATATTGAGGTGCTTGAAGGCCTCGAGCCGGTGCGCCGCCGCCCGGGCATGTATATTGGCGGCACAGATAGCCGCGCCATGCACCATCTTTTCGCTGAGGTTATCGACAATTCAATGGATGAGGCCGTGGCCGGTCACGCAACCTTTATTGAGGTTGAGATGATGGCGGGCAATCGCCTGTCCGTGCGCGATAATGGGCGCGGTATTCCGGTTGACCCGCATCCGAAATATAAAGATAAATCGGCGCTCGAAGTGATTATGACAACGCTGCATGCGGGTGGTAAATTTGGCGGCGACGCCTATGACACCTCTGGCGGCTTGCACGGCGTCGGCGTTTCTGTGGTCAATGCGCTGTCCTCTGACCTGACGGTTGATGTGGCCCGCGACCAGCAAATGCATCAGCAAAAATTCTCGCGCGGCCTGTCGCAAGGCAAGGTGAAGAAAATCGGTGAGGCCAAAAACAAGCGCGGCACGACCGTCAGCTTTGTGCCTGATGAAGATATTTTCGGCAAAATTCAGTTTGATCCGGCGCGGCTTTACGCCATGGCCAAGGCCAAAGCCTATTTATTTGGCGGCGTTGAAATTCGCTGGCGCTGCGACCCGGCGCTGATTAAAGACACCGAAAAATGCCCGCCCGAGGATGTGCTGAAATTCCCCAATGGTCTGCAAGATTATTTGGAAGAGCAAATTGGCGGACGCGCTGTCGTCACGCCGCTGCCCTTTGCCGGTAAAGTGCAAAAAACCGGCGGCCACGGCTCATGCGAATGGGCGGTCACTTGGGTTGCCGCCGGTATCGGCAATGCGGATGGCATGAATGCCAGCTATTGCAACACTGTGCCGACGCCCGAAGGCGGCACCCATGAACAAGGCATGCGCGCCGCGCTGACCAAAGGGCTGAAGGCCTATGGCGACCGCATCAACAATAAAAAAGCCGGTATGATTACCGGCGAGGATGTGATGGGCACCGCCGCCGCGCTGGTTTCCGTATTCGTCCGCGAGCCGGAATTTCAGGGCCAAACCAAAGACAAGCTGGCCACGCCCGAGGCCGCAAAAATTGTCGAGACGACATTGCGCGACCATTTTGAACATTACCTCACCTCGGCCCCCGCCGATGCCGATAAGCTGTTGGGCTGGGTGATTGACCGCGCTGAGGAGCGCGTCAAACGCCGCCAAGAAAAAGAAGTCAGCCGCAAATCAGCCGTCCGCAAGCTGCGCCTGCCCGGCAAGCTGGCGGATTGCTCGCAAAATTCGAGCGAGGGCGCGGAACTGTTTATCGTTGAGGGCGACAGTGCGGGCGGTTCGGCCAAACAGGGCCGCAATCGCCGGAACCAAGCCATTTTGCCGCTGCGCGGTAAAATCCTCAATGTTGCGAATGCCACCGCCGCCAAAATGCAGCAAAGCCAACAAATCGCTGACCTTGTGCTGGCGCTGGGCTGCGGCATGGGCGCGTCTTATGACGAGGCGCGGCTGCGTTATGAGAAAATCATCGTCATGACCGATGCCGATGTGGATGGCGCGCATATTGCCGCCCTGCTCGTGACGTTTTTTCACGAGCAAATGCCCGACCTTATTCGCCAAGGCCATCTTTATATCGCCGTGCCGCCGCTTTATCGCCTGGCGCAGGGCGCAAAAACGTTTTACGCCCGCGATGATGAGCACCGCGAGGAATTGCTGAAAACCGAGTTTCGCGCCAATGCCAAAGTCGATATCAGCCGCTTTAAGGGCTTGGGCGAAATGCTGCCCGCGCAATTAAAAGAAACCACCATGATGCCCGGCTCGCGCACGCTGTTGCAGGTGCATATTCCCGAAGAGGAAAGCAAAGCCACCGAAAAAGCCGTGAAAGACCTGATGGGCAA
>JAQWZC010000095.1 GCA_029253645.1 Alphaproteobacteria bacterium
AGCGTTGATTTGACGCCCGCCGTTACCGGCAACATCGGCACATTGGCGGCTTGGTAATCATCATTTTTAATCAGGGCCAGCGCCCAAAAATGCGGCGGCGTCCAGAAGAAGATAATGGCAAAATAAATCAGCGGCTCGATGGAAATCGAATTGGCCGCTGCCGCCCAGCCAATCACCGGCGGCAAAGCCCCGGCCGCGCCGCCAATCACAATGTTTTGCGCCGTGCGGCGTTTCAAAAACATGGTGTAAATCACGGCATAGAAGAAAATCGTGAAGGCCAGCAAAGCGGCGCTGAGATAATTAATCATCACCGCCATAGACAAAACAGACAGGCCGGAAACCCAAAGGCCGAAAGTCAGCGCGCCCTCAGCCGTGACGCGGCCCGACGGCACGGGACGGTTTTGTGTCCGGCTCATCACCGCGTCAATATCGGCATCATACCACATATTTAACGCCGCCGAGGCCCCCGCCCCGACCGCGATAAGCAAAATGGCGGCCACCGCCATCACCGGATGCATATCGCCCGGCGCCATGACCAGCCCGACCAATGCGGTAAACACGACCAGCGACATGACGCGCGGTTTCATCAGCGCAATATAATCGGCAGCAGAGCCGACATCCGTAGATGCCGACTCCTGCATTTTCAGCAATGTCTCTTTATGAGCCTCTTTATAGGTCTGAGACATTATATCCGCCTATTTCACTTTTGGCAGTTCAGAGAACTGGTGGAAAGGTGGCGGAGAAGACAGGGTCCATTCCAGTGTGGTTGCACCTTCACCCCATTGATTGGCACCGGCCGGCTGCTTGCGCGCCAACGCATGGAAGACACCAAACAAGAAGATGAGGACACCGAAAGCGGCGATATAGGAGCCGATAGAGGACCAATAATTCCACCCTGCATACGCATCCGGATAATCCGCATAACGGCGCGGCATACCGGCCATGCCGAGGAAGTGCTGCGGGAAGAACAATAAGTTCACGCCGATAAAGGTGACCCAGAAATGCAGCTTGCCGATAAATTCGGAATAAGTGTAGCCGAACATTTTGCCGAACCAGTAATACCAACCGGCGAAAATGGCGAACACCGCACCCAGCGACAGCACATAATGGAAATGCGCGACCACGAAATATGTATCGTGATAAGCGCGGTCAACACCGGCATTGGCCAGCATCACGCCCGTGACACCCCCCAGCGTAAACAGGAAGATGAAGCCCAGCGCCCACAGCATAGGCGTTTTAAACTCAATCGAGCCGCCCCACATTGTGGCAATCCAAGAGAAGATTTTCACCCCTGTCGGCACGGCGATAACCATCGTCGCGGCCACAAAATAGGCTTGTGTGTCAACTGAGAGACCGGCTGTGTACATGTGGTGCGCCCACACGACAAAGCCGACGCCGCCAATGGCGACCATCGCATAAGCCATGCCGAGATAACCGAAAACCGGCTTTTTCGAGAAGGTTGAAACGATTTGGCTGACCATGCCGAAGCCCGGCAGGATGAGAATGTAAACTTCCGGATGGGCGAAGAACCAGAATAAATGCTGGTATAAAATCGGGTCGCCACCACCGGCAGGGTCGAAGAATGTTGTGCCGAAATTACGGTCGGTCAACAGCATGGTAATCGCACCGGCAAAGACCGGCAGCGACAAGAGCAGCAAGAAGACAGTGACCAAAATCGACCAGACGAAAAGCGGCATTTTATGCAGGGTCATGCCCGGCGCGCGCATATTAAAAATCGTCGTGATGAAGTTAATCGAACCCAAAATTGAGGAGATACCCGCAACGTGCAGCGACAAAATCGCATAATCCATTGCCGGACCGGGCTGACCGCTGGTTGAAAGCGGCGGGTAAATGGTCCAGCCACCACCCACGCCATCATTGCCCGGAGGGCCTTCAGCGAAAATCGACATGACCAGCAAAATAAACGATGCCGGAAGCAGCCAGAAAGAAATATTATTCATGCGCGGAAAGGCCATATCCGGCGCGCCAATCATCAGCGGCACAAACCAGTTGCCAAAACCGCCAATCATGGCGGGCATCACCATGAAGAAAATCATGATAAGGCCGTGGCCGGTAACCAGCACATTATAAAGGTGGTAATCGCCACCCAAAATGCCATCACCCGGCGTTTGCAATTCCATCCGCATAATCACCGACATCAGGCCGCCCAAGACACCCGCGAAAATCGCGAAGATGAGATACATGGTGCCAATATCTTTGTGATTGGTCGAATAGAGGTAGCGACGCCATCCGGTCGGATGGTCTTCATGTTCGTGAGCGGCTGCTTGTTCGGTTGCCATCAGACAGTCTCCCTCTTACTGACGCGCTGCGTCTTCAAGTTCAGCCGAAGCCACCATGGCGTCAGCATTGTCAATTTCTGCATATTCGTTTTTCGCCTCTTCCACCCAAGCGGCGAATTCGGCTTTCTCAACCACTTCAATGCGAATGGGCATAAAGGCGTGGCGAATACCGCAAAGCTCGGAGCATTGACCGTAAAAAGTGCCGGTCCGCTCGGCCTTGAACCAAGTCTCGTTCAAGCGTCCGGGCACGGCGTCCATTTTCAGGCCAAAAGCCGGCATGGCGAAAGCATGCAGCACATCAGCGGCGGTCACAATCACCCGCACTGTTGTATCCACCGGCACCACCATAGCGGTATCCGTGGCCAAAAGGCGGGGCTGGTCGCCGCGCTCTTCATCACTCAGCATTAAGGAGTCAAAAGCAAAATCGCCATGGTCGGGATATTCATAACCCCAATACCATTGATAGCCGACCGCTTTGACGGTCATTTCGGCCTGCGGAATTTCGCGTTGGAAATATAAAAGGCGGAAAGACGGAATGGCAATCACCACCAAAATGACAATCGGCACGACGGTCCAAATCACTTCGACCAGAGTATTATGCGTTGTCTTGCTGGGTTGCGGATTGGCTTTGGCGTTAAACCGCACCATCACATAAAGCATGAGCCCAAGAACAATCACGCTAATGGCGGCCATTAAAATCAACAGAAAATCGTTGAAATCCGTAATCATTGTCATGTTTTCAGTGGCGGCTTCTTGAAAACCGATCTGCCATTCTTCCGGCTGTGATGCCAAAGCGGCGGCCATACCCATAGCGAAAAACGCTGTCAGGCTCACACCTAATTTACTGAGTTTGCTGAAAAGACCCATGTGCTGTCCCCATTAATGTTGAGGCAGAGACTCACCCTGCCTTTTTTCATGCTCTCATATACAAAATTAACACGGCATTGAACACTGCCAGTCTTATCTGTGCGACTTTATGACCATTGCCATAAAAGCATCCTGACAAGACTTGCTTCAACCCCCATCAGACGACATATTAAGCATACACATTTTGGTCACCAATAAGGAGAGTGCCGTGAGCCGCAATCCACAGGAATTGTTTTTTAATCAAGCCGGTCTCGATTTAGGTCAAACGCATAAATTCACGGAAAAAGCCCTGCACGGCGCCGATGATGGCGAGTTATTTCTCGAATACACCCTCTCGGAAGCCTTTTCTTTTGACGATAATCGCTTGAAAGCCGCCAGTTTTGACACCACGCATGGCTTTGGCTTGCGCGCCGTAAATGGCGAGGCTGTGGGCTTTGCCCATGCCACGGATTTATCAATGGATGCGCTAAACCGCGCTGCCGCCAGCCTGTCGCCCGTGCTGTCGGGTCATTCCGGCACTTGGGCAGGCGGGCCGATGGCGGCGGGCAAAGCGCTTTATATGGATGCCAATCCGCTCGATGGCGCCGAATTTACCGATAAGGTGAAATTACTCGAAGAAATAAACGCCTATGCGCGCGCCAAAGATAACCGCGTGCGGCAAGTCTCGGTCTCTTTGGCCGGTGAATGGCAGGCGGTCAGCATTATTCGCCCTGATAGCGCGCCGCTCTTTGATGTGCGCCCGCTGGTGCGCCTCGATGTGTCGGTTGTGGTCGGAGAAGGCGAGCGCCAAGAAACCGGTCATTCGGGCCGTGGTGGTCGTGCCAATTACGCGCAATGGCTGGCCCCTGAAAACTGGCAAGAGCAAGTGCATAATGCGCTGAAACAAGCCGTGACCAATCTCGATTCCATTCCCGCACCCGCCGGAGAAATGGATGTGGTGCTTGGCCCGGGCTGGCCGGGCATTTTATTGCATGAAGCTGTCGGCCATGGGCTGGAAGGCGATTTCAACCGCAAGAAAACCTCAGCCTTTTCTGACCGCATTGGCGAGCGCGTCGCCTCGCCCGGCGTCACCGTGATTGATGACGGCACATTGCCTGACCGTCGCGGCTCGCTGACCATTGATGATGAAGGCACGCCGACCTCCAAAACCGTGCTGATTGAAGACGGTATTTTGAAGGGCTATATGCAAGACCGCCAAAATGCCCGTCTGATGGGCGTTACACCAACGGGCAATGGTCGCCGCGAATCATATGATTCAACTATAATGCCTCGCATGACAAACACAGTTATGATGGCGGGCAAGGACGATCCAGACGAGATTGTTAGCTCAATCAAACGCGGCATCTGGGCGGTCGATTTTGGCGGCGGTCAGGTCGACATCACCTCTGGCAACTTCGTGTTCCAGTGTACCGAAGCCTACCTCGTCGAAAACGGCAAAGTCGTCGCCCCAGTGAAGAACGCAACCCTAATTGGCCACGGCCCAACTGCGCTCAGCCAAGTTTCAATGATTGGTAATGATTTCGCTATGGATGACGGCGTCGGCACATGCGGCAAAGCGGGCCAGACAGTCCCCGTCGGCGTCGGGCAACCTACGCTGAAAGTCGGTGGACTAACTGTTGGCGGCGCGGGCTAAAGCTCGAGCCCACCGATAAGATACAAAAAAGGCGGCCCTTAACGGAGCCGCCTTTTTCTATAGATTGCGCTTGATCTACGCTTAATTATGCCCAGACGCTTGCAATTCGTCTGCAAGTGAAGGGCTGGCCGGTTCATCG
>JAQWZC010000133.1 GCA_029253645.1 Alphaproteobacteria bacterium
CTGCAAGGACGCCCGATAAAGCAGGATTTGGAAAGCCGCTTGGGTCGCGAGGTGCGACTGGCCAATGATGCGAATTGCTTTGCCCTATCAGAAGCCGCCGATGGCGCAGGCGCGGGCGCGCGCTCGGTATTTGGCGTGATTTTCGGCACAGGCTGTGGCGGCGGTTTGGTGTTTGACGGCCAATTGCAAAATGGCGTGAACGGCATTGGCGGCGAATGGGGACATAATCCGCTGGCCGCGCCGACCGCCGCGGAGGTGCCCGGCCCCGATTGCTATTGCAGCCGACAGGGCTGTAATGAGGTTTGGATTTCCGGCTCAGGCTTTGCCCGCGACCATGAATTTGTAACCGGCGAAAAACGGAGTGCCGAGGAAATTATCGCCAGTGACAGCGCCGCAGCGCAAGCCAGTTTCGCGCGTCTGTGCGACCGCATGGCGCGCGCGCTGGGCGCTGTCATCAATCTGGTTGACCCTGAGGTGATTGTGCTGGGCGGCGGTTTGTCGAATATTGACGCGCTTTACACGCGCATCCCCAAGATTTGGGACGCGTATATTTTCTCCGACATCATCGAGACCAGGCTGGTTCGCAATCAACATGGCGACGCCAGCGGCGTGCGCGGCGCGGCTTGGCTGTGGCCGATTGAGAAAAAAGACTGACCGCCGGAGATGCGCCTAGAGGCGCAGCTCATCATTATCGATTTTGCCCTGCACTTCCGCATTTATCGGCTCAACGCCATCGGCATCGCGCGCCAGAACATAAAGCGGGTCATCCACCTCATCGATTTTATAAGCGGCATTTTTCAGCTTGGTTTTTTGAAACTTAAACGTGCCGGTCACATCAACTTTTTGACCAATGCGGATAAAGCGCGGCACGGCATAGCTGGGCAGCTTGTCGCGCATATGCGCCGCCAGCCCATTCAGGTCGAGCTTGCCCTCTTCTTTTTGCGTCAAATAAAGCATGCCGCAACGCCCATCGCGGCCCGGCACGGTGACCCCATAAACCACGGCGTCCTCAATCTCCGGCCATTTCATAATCACGCTTTCAACCTCGGTCGTCGCCACATTTTCGCCCTGCCAGCGGAATGTATCGCCAATGCGGTCGCCAAATTGAATATGGCCGTGCTTTTGCAGCACAACCAGATCGCCCGTATTGAACCAGGCATCGCCTTTTTCAAACACATCGCGCAGAATTTTCTTCTCACTGGCTTGCGCGTCCGTATAGCCGTCAAACGGGTTTTGCTCGGTAATCTGAGCGATGAGCAATCCGGTATCGCCGACCCCCATGCGCTTCATAAATGCATCATCGCCGCGCACCGGTTGGTCTTCATCGACATCATATTGAACGACATCCCACGCCTTGCCATATTGCGGCGACCAGCCCACGGTCTTGTCGAAATTAAAGATATTCACAAAGCCCGTATTGCCCTCGGATGCGCCATAAAACTCATGCACGCGGCCAATGCCGAAGCGGTTTTTAAACTCCATCCAAATATCGGGGCGCAGGCCATTGCCCAAAACGCGGGTCACATTATGCGCCTTATCGCTTTCGCGCACGGGCTGGGCCAGCAAATAGCGCAGCAATTCTCCGATATAAATCGCCGCCGTCGCCTCATATTTAATGCAGTCCTGCCAAAACTGGCTGGCCGAGAATTTGCGGCGCAGCGCCAAAGTCGCGCCACTGCTCAGACATGAGCCGAAGCCCACAGTCAGCGCATTTGAGTGATAAAGCGGCAGCGCGCAATAATATGTGTCCTCCGGCTTTAGCGACATCACATTCACGCCGAATTGGGTTCCGGCGCGGAACACTTTCATATGCGTTGTGATGCTGGCCTTTGGCAGGCCCGTCGTGCCGGATGTAAAAATATAGAAAATCGGTGTGCCCAAAGTCAGCGCTTGCTCGGGCAGGATATTATCCTCGGCTTGCCCGGCCATGGCCGCCATCAGATCTCGATAATGGCTCGGTGCCGTAGCCTTGTCGCCATCGGCAATATAAAGCAGCTTATCGCTATATTGCTCGTCAATCATATCGGCGACCGTCTCCATATTGGCGAGACATTCCGTGCCGACAATAATCAAGCGCGGCTCAATCAGTCGCAAACTATGCGCCAAAGCCTCATTGGTTTGGCCCGTATTCACCATGCCGGCCACCGCGCCGATTTTCAAACAGCCCATTGTCGCGAATAAAAGCTCAGGGCGGTTTTCAATATTCAGCGCAATCTTGTCGCCGAATGTGACGCCGCGCGAGCGGAAATAATGCGCCATTTGATTGGCTTTTCGGTTTAATTCCGACCAGCTTATCTGCTGGTCTTCAAATTTCAGAGCCAGCGAGTTCGGACGCTCCACCGCATGACGCTCAAGAAAGTCAACCATCGACACTTCGTCTTCCATGCGCGAATTGAGCAGGGATTTGAGATTGCCAATGGAGCCCGGCCGCGCCAGAAACTTCAGGAAGCGGAACAGATATTTTCCGGTGGTAATGTTTTGCTCACGAAACGCCATAAACGGTAAAGCCTTTTTTAATCAGTTAAACAGTGTCGAAAGAGAATGCTTTTTGCAAAGCGGGACGCGCCTTCAAGCGTTCAATATACGCCGTCAAATTCGGATGGCCATCGGCCACAATGCCCATGCGTTGCGACATCATAATGGCATGACCAAGCATGGTATCGGCGGCGGTAAACTCTCCGGCCAGATAATCCTTGCCGACCATATCATCTTCCACCGGTTGCACGGCCCGCGCCAGCAAGCGCTGCGCTTGACCCAAAGCGGTCTCATCGCGGCGCTCCGGCGGCAGCAAAATGGTTTGCACCACAATCGTGTTAATCGGCGGCATCACCATGCCTTCGCAATAATGGAACCATTGCAAATATATCGGATAATTCGGCGCATCAGATGATGGCTTCAAGCCACCATTTTTATGACGCTCGAGAATATATTCGGCAATCGCGCCCGACTCCCACAGCGTGATATCGCCATCTTCCAAAACCGGAATACGACCCAGCGGATGACGTGCCCGATGCGCGTCAGATTTCAGGTCTTTTGGATGAAAATCCATCCGGTTTAATTCATATTCCAGACCCAACTCTTCCAGCAGCCATAATGACCGCACGGCGCGCGAATTTGGGGCAAAATGCAATTTCAACATGGTTTCATCTCCCTATTTGGCAGAGATATTGGCAATATTGATGCCATAAGTCCAGCAAAACAGGGCTTAACCGACAATGGTGCGAAAGGTCAAATTAATGCGCGGCGCAGTGGCGCGTTTCATCACCGGCAGGCTGTGCTCCCAATGGGTTTGGGTCGCACCACGCATCACCAGCAGACTGCCATGCGCCAGCAAAATCTCGGCCTTATCCTTATCCGCCTTATGGCGAAAAACAAACCGCCGCGCCGCGCCCAGGCTGACCGAAGCAATCGCGCCATCGGGCAATAATTCTTTTTCATCATCGGCATGCCAAGCCATGCCCTCCTCGCCCGAATGATAGAGGTTGAGCAAGCAGCAATTAAACCGGTCACCGCTGGTCGCCTCGACCATTGATTTGACGCGCTGCAAGGCAGGCGTCCAAGGCTGCGCGGTTTTCGTGTTATGCGAATAAGTATAGTCAAACGGCGCATCGCCATGCCACGCCACTTCGCGGCGCGTGATAATCTCGCGGCCATATAAAGTCACGCGGTCATGCTGCCAATCTACCTCATCCATCAAAGCGGCAAACAGCGCATCGGCGTCTTCATCGGCGCATAGCGCGCCATAATAAATCGCCTCGCCCTCGCGGGGTAAAAGATTGCGGCTTTGCGGGTCGAATAAATCCATTAGTTTGATGTGGCGCGCGCACCAAAAATGGCAAGCAGACACAAGACCAACAACACTAAAGCGGCGTCACTGCCGGGCACGGCCATCGCCTGATTGGTCGGCTTCAACAGCCCGCCGAGAATAATCAGCAGTTTTTCAAGCGCCGCCAAAAGCAGAAACAAGGCGGTGAGATTACGATGGCGCAGCACGATAACTGCCAAGGTCAGCCCCCAGATAAACTGCGTGGCCCCCGCCTGCGCCGCCAGCGCGACCATTTGCAAGCCGCCATCATGCGCCAGACTGAGACCGGCGAGACTGATGAGACCGCTATCGGGCAGCAGCACTTGCGCCAGACCGGCGATAAGCGCATGCAGCGCGACCAATGCCAACACACCGCAGGCCCAAAGCTGGCCGCGATAATGCTCATTCGATAGGGGCGGTAAAAAGCGCATAAGAAAGTTTAGCGCAAGCGACGCCGTCGCGCATCAGGAGAAAAGGCCGCCGCGTCAATTTCCGGTGATTTGCCGGTGAGGGTATCGGCGAGAATACGCGCCGAGCCGACCGCCATTGTCCAGCCGAGATGACCATGCCCACAATTCAGCCATAAGCCATCAATAGGACTGGCGCCAATAAACGGCCTGCCATCGGCACTCATTGGGCGCAATCCGGCCCAGCCTTGCGCGCCGTCCCAATCCAATTTTTGCGCCAAATCGGGCAGCAGCGCCTCAAAAAAGCCGCGCAATTGCGACAAGCGGCGCGGCTCAACGCGTCTATCATGTCCGACAAATTCAACCATGCCCAAAATCCGCAAGCGCTGCCCCAATGGGGTGATGGCAATATGCTGCATCGGGTCCACCAGCAAATGATGCGGGCATTGGTCAAGCACATGCCCCGCCTCCAGTGTCAGCGAATAGCCTTTGGCCGGACGAATGGGCAGGCGCAGGCCGAGCGGGCGCACCAAGTTAGACGCCGCCACACCCGCCGCCAACACAACGCGGCCGCGTATCGCCTCCTCGCCCAACCGCACGCCGACCACCGCGCCGCCCTCAACCAGCAGGCTATCGACTTTGGTGTTGAGGCGCATCTCGCCGCCTTTTTTTTGCGCGACCGCCGCCACCCCCTCGCAAAACCGGCGGGCATCGCCAATCCCGTCATCGGGAAAGCGCACCGCCCCGACCACATTTTGCGCCTCTGCCAAAGACGGCTCGCGCGCCAGCATATCGGCGCGGCTGAATGCCTCATAGCGCAAGCCCTTGGCGGCCAGCATATCGGCCAGACGCAACGCCTCATCGCGCTCGGCTTGGGAGCGCAACAGCTTTAACGTGCCCGGCGCGGCGCTGTCATAATCGAGATTGAGAAATTGCTGCAAGGCTTCGGTTTGCCGCGTCGAATATTCCGCGAGGTCAAAATTGGCCAGTGTGATGGCGTCATAATTTTTGCGCGTCGATTGGCGCAGAAAAGCCATGCCCCAGCCCGCCAGTTGAGGGATTTGCGCCGGATGCAATTTCATCGGCGCATCGCGCTGAAACAGCGAAGCAAATAAATGCCGCCCAATGCCCGGATTATTCCACGGGTCGGGCAGACTTGGGTGCAGCCCGCCGCCATTGGCAAAACTGGTGCCGCGCGCGACATCGGCCTCCGCCTCAATCAGCAGGCATGGCAAGCCGCGCGCCGTCAGCTCGTAAAAGCTGGTCACACCAGCCAAACCGCCGCCAATAATGATGGTTAACTCTGTCATTTTCTGCGACCAAAATAGCAGCAATCTGCCCGCTTGACGAAAGCAAAATGGCGCAGCCTCGTAAGAGCTGGACAATTGGCACTACAAGCGCCAATATTTGATAAATTTGATGGAGGTCTCACATGGCAGTTCAACTCATGGGCGCGCCCGGCTCGCCCTATACCCGCAAAATGCTCGCGCTGATGCGCTATCGCCGCATTCCCTATCATGTGCGCTGGCAAAATCCCGGGCTTCAAAACAGCGATAAGACCGACGGTCTGCCCAAGCCAAAAGTGGCGCTTTTGCCGACTTATTATCTGCCCGATGACACTGGCGAGATTCAGGCCGTGACCGATAGCTCGCCAATATTGCGCCGTTTTGAAACCGAGTTTGAAGGCCGCAGCGTCATTCCGCATGATCCGGTATTGGCGTTTTTCGACTGGCTGCTTGAGGATTATGGCGATGAGTGGCTGACCAAAGCCATGTTCCATTATCGTTGGCATTATCAGCCCGATATCGCCAAAGCCGGTTCCATTTTGCCACGCTGGAGCAATGTGACCGGCAGTGATGAAGAGATTGGGCCGCTATCCAAATATATTAGCGAGCGCCAAATATCGCGCCTGTCTTATGTCGGCTCCAATGAGGTGACCAAGCAAACCATTGAAGGCAGCTTTAAACGCTTCCTCACAATGCTCAACGCGCATTTTCAAACATCGCCCTATCTATTCGGCACACGACCTTCCTCCGCCGATTTTGCGATTTACGGCCAGTTGACGCAGCTTGCGCTGTTCGACCCGACTTCGAGCGCCATTGTGACGCAAGATTTCCCGCGCATTTATGCGTGGACCGAGGTGATGGAAGATTTATCCGGTCTCGACATTGCCGAAGATGGCAGCGATTGGATAAATGCCTCTGCCGGATTGCCCGACACGCTGCTCGCCTTACTCGGCGAAATGGCGACGCTTTATATTCCCTATTTAAAGTTGAATGCCGAAGCGGTGATGAGCGGCGCGGAATTGGTTGATGCGGAGGTCGATGGCCGCCCCTATCAACAAAACCCATTTCCCTATCAAGCCAGATGCTTGCAATGGATTGGCGCGCAATATGGCGCCCTCTCAAGCGATGATAAAACACGGCTGGCCGAGCTGACCCATGGCACGGGCCTTACGGAGGCCCTGAGCTAGATAATCAGAGCGTCAGACCGCCATCGGCGATAATGGT
>JAQWZC010000098.1 GCA_029253645.1 Alphaproteobacteria bacterium
CTGCATTGGCTGACCCTGCCCGCCGCGCGCAAGCTCGACCTGCCCGCCATTACGCGGTCCGTCATTGATATGGTGGAAGAGCGGATGAAACTCGACCGCAAGGCGCAGATGAAAAAACCCGCACCTTATGTACGCTTCATCAACGGCAAACCGGTGATTACCGAGCTTTAGTTAAGGTTGACAAGCGCCGTGAAATGCCTATTTTCACGCCCACACGCCGCTTTGAGCGCATTCGTTTTAAGGATTTGACCGATGGCAAAACCAACAACAGTTAAAATCAAGCTGGAAAGCACTGCCGGCACCGGTTTTTACTATGTCACCAAGAAAAATGCCCGCACCATGACTGAGAAAATGGTCGTTCGGAAATATGATCCGGTTGCGCGCAAGCATGTAGAATTCAAGGAAAACAAAATCAAGTAAATCACTTGATCTTGTTGACTGAAAGGCGTCCTCTGGGGCGCCTTTTTTATTGCTATTGTTCTTTGCCACAAACAACCTAATTATAACGCCATGCAGCAAGAAGAAGCCGAAATTCTGGCCCTGAAAGCCCTTTCCTATTTGGCAGGCATTGACGAGATGATGGATCGTTTCGCCGCCCTGTCGGGCATTGGCACGGGCGATATTTTGGAACGCGCCCAAGACCCCGAAATGCTGGCCGGTGTGCTGGATTTCTTTTTGTTTGACGAAGCGCTGCTGACCGAGTTTTGCGACGCGCATGAGATTAACCCCGAACATCCGGCGCAAGCCCGCATGGCCCTGCCAGGCGGTGACTTGCCCCATTGGACATGAGTGACGTGTAAATGAGTAATATTGAACCGCAGATTATGGCGCAGCTTGAAGCTCTGAGCCTCGACCCGAACCGCCCGCTTATTATCAGTGATGCCGATGAGGTATTGCTGAAATTTATGGAGCGGGTTGAGGTTTATCTCGAAGGCATTGGCCTTTGGATTGACCTACAAAATTTTGGGCTGACCAATAATATCAAATCGAAAGAGACCAATGAGCCGGTCAAAATCCCAACGCTGATTGATGATTTCTTCGCCGCCGAGACGCCGCATATTGACGCCGCAGATGGCGCGGCCCATGTATTATCAGCACTGTCGGCGCAGGCGCAAATTATTGTGCTAACCAATTTGCCCGCCGACCATAAACAAGCGCGCATTGACAATCTTAAAGGCCACGGCATGGATTATCCGGTTGTCGTGAATAGTGGGCTGAAAGGCCCCGCCGTGAAATGGCTGGCTGATAAAGTAGCCGGGCCGGTTTTCTTTCTCGACGATATACCGCACAATATCAACTCGGTGGCGGAGGACGCGCCCGATGTGCATTGCATTCATTTTATTGCCGACCCGCGTCTGCAAAAATTGATTGGCAAAGCCGATGGCGCAACCACCCGCATCGATATTTGGGCCGAGGTGCATGACTATATCGCAGGACATATCAGCGACGACGAAAACGGGTGACGCGCCGACGGCCAATGCCGGGCTATGCCGCGACTGTTTGAACACCGGCACATTTGAGGCCGATGAAACGCGCTGCCCGTCTTGCCATTCCCCGCGCCTTGTTAAGCATGATGAGCTGATGCAACTCGGCGTGGCGCATCTCGATTGCGATGCGTTTTATGCGGCGGTTGAGAAACGCGACAATCCGGAACTGAATGATAAGCCGGTGATTATCGGCGGCGGACGGCGCGGCGTCGTCTCGACCTGCTGCTATATTGCCCGCATTCACGGCGTGCATTCCGCCATGCCGATGTTTAAGGCCACCAAAGCCTGCCCCGAAGCGGTGATTATCAAACCCGATATGGAAAAATATGGCCGCGTTGGCCGCGAAGTGCGCGACCTGATGCGTGAATTGACGCCTTTGGTCGAGCCGCTATCAATTGATGAAGCGTTTATGGATTTACGCGGCACGGAGCGTCTGCATGGCGGCGCGCCTGCCGAAAGCCTGATGCGACTGACCAATCACATTGAAAAAGAGATTGGCATTACGGTCTCCATCGGCCTCAGCCATAATAAGTTTCTCGCCAAGCTGGCCTCTGATTTAAACAAGCCGCGCGGCTTTTCGATTATCGGTGAGGCCGAGACGCTGAGCTTTCTCGCCACATTGCCGGTCGGCGCAATTTGGGGGGTCGGCAAAGCCATGCAGGCGCGGCTGGCGCGTGATGGTATTCGCCAAGTGGCGCAATTACAAAAAATTGACGAAAGCGAATTGGCGCGCCGCTATGACTCAATGGGCTTGCGATTGGCGCGTTTGGCGCGAGGCCAAGACAGCCGCAAAATCGTGCCCAGCACAGCCGCCAAATCGATCTCCAGCGAGACCACTTTTAATGAGGATTTAAGCGACGCCAAGGCGCTTGAAAAGCATCTTTGGTGGCTGGCTGAGAAGACCGCCAAACGCTGCAAGACTAAAGGCGTGGCAGGCAAAACCGTGGTGCTGAAGATGAAAGCCGATAGATTGTCATCGCTGACCCGCAATGTCTCGCTGCCCGACCCGACGCAATTGGCCGATGTGATGTTCGATAAGGGGCGCAAAATGATGCGGCAAATCCTGAAAGAGCATCCGGGACAAAAATTCCGCCTTATCGGCATTGGTGTCGCCGGATTGGTGGACGACCAATTGGCTGACCCGCTCGACCTTGCTGACCCCGATAAGGGCCGCCGCAAAGCGGCTGAGCAGGCGATGGACAGCCTGCGCCATAAATTTGGTGACAGCAGCATTAAAAAAGGCCGCAGCCTGTAGGCTGAACCGCTAACATATGGCAAACTTTGCCCTAGATAAGTAATGAGAAGATGATGAGCGCAATCGACACAATTATTGATGAAATGGGCCTGACCCTGCCGCAAGCAAAAGCCCCTTTGGGCGCTTATGTACCCGTTGTGCAGAGCGGCCATTTGCTGATGATTTCGGGGCAAGGGCCGATTGGCGCAAGCGGTGCCAGCATTACCGGCCGCCTTGGCGACGGGCTGGAAATTGAGGATGGCACACGCGCCGCGCAAATGGCCGGACTGAACATTATCGCGCAAATAAAGACCGCGCTTAATGGCGACTTTGAGCGGCTCACGCGCATTGTGCGGCTCAACGGCTTTGTCAATACGACGCCCGATTTTACCCACCACCCCGCCGTCATAAATGGCGCGTCTGAGTTGATGCATGATGTGTTTGGCGAGCGCGGCGTGCATAGCCGCATTGCCGTCGGCGTTGCCAGCCTGCCAATGAATTGGGCGGTTGAGATTGACGCGGTGATTGAGGTTGCCGAATGAGCGAGGCCGCAGCCGTTCAGTTGAAAGTTCTGACCAGCCTGACTGCCATTGCGGCGGCGGATTGGGACGCCTGCGCCAATCCTGACAGCCAGATTTATAATCCGTTTCTGCGCCATGCGTTTTTATTGGCGCTTGAGGAGAGCGGCTCGGCGGTTTCTGAAACCGGTTGGCTGGGACAGCATTTGGTGCTGGAAGACGCCGACGCCAAAGTGCAGGCGGTGATGCCGCTTTATTTAAAGAACCACAGCCAGGGCGAGTATATTTTTGATTATGGCTGGGCCGATGCGTTTCATCGCGCCGGTGGCAATTACTATCCCAAGCTGCTGAGTGCCGTGCCCTTTACCCCGGCGGGCGGGCGACGCCTTTTGGTGCGCGACGGGCCGAATGCGGCGGGATATGAGACCAGCCTGCTGGCCGGTAGCCTGACCCTGCTCGACAAGCTGCAATCCTCTTCCTTGCATTTTAATTTTCTGCCCGAAGAGAGTTGGGACGCGCTGGGCCGACAGGGCTTTTTGCAGCGCACCGACCAACAATTTCATTGGATGAATGACGGCTATCTGAGTTTTGACGCGTTTTTAGAGGCACTGGCCTCGCGCAAGCGTAAAAATTTGCGAAAAGAACGCGCCAAAGCCTTGGAAAATGGCATTGAGGTGGAGTGGTTGACCGGCGACGCGTTGACCGAAGAACATTGGGACGCATTTTTTCACTTCTATATGGATACCGGCCATCGCAAATATGGCACGCCCTATCTCACGCGGTCGTTTTTCTCCATGATAAGCGCCAGCATGCCCGATGATGTGTTGCTGATTATGGCCAAGCGCAACGGGCAATATATTGCCGGTGCGCTCAACTTTATCGGCGGGGACACGCTGTTCGGGCGCAATTGGGGCTGTATTGAAGACCACCCGTTTCTGCATTTTGAGCTGTGCTATTACCAAGCCATTGATTTCGCCATTGAACGCGGTTTAAAGCGCGTTGAGGCGGGCGCACAAGGCACGCATAAGCTGGCGCGCGGATATGTGCCGCATCGCACCTATTCGGCGCATTACATCGCGCATGAGGGCTTGCGCGAGGCGGTCGGCAACTATCTTGAAAGCGAGCGGCAATATGTGGACAATGACATCGCCGTATTGAGCAATCACACGCCGTTTAAGAAAAACCAAGCCGAGGGACAAGATAATGATCAAACTGGATGACGCTTACGACGAGAATAATATCTTCGCCAAAATTCTGCGTGGCGAGATGCCCAATATCACGCTTTATGAGGATGATAAGACGCTGGCGTTTATGGATATCATGCCGCAAGCCGTGGGCCATTGTCTGGTCATCCCGAAGGAGCCTGCCGTGACTTTTCTCGATTTATCAGAGGATGGCGCAGCGGCGGTGATGGCGACCGCCAAAAAAGTCGCCGCCGCCGTGGTGCAGGCGATGGATGCTCCGGGCTTTATGATGGCGCAGCTCAACAGTTCTGCCGCCGGTCAAACCGTGCCGCATTATCACATGCATATTCTGCCGCGCCATGATGGGCTGGAGCTTGAATTTCATGCGCGCAAGCCTGAAAACATGGCGGTGCTGAATGAAACGGCGGAAAAAATCCGCGCGCATCTCTAGGTATTAATTAACCTTTTCGGAGGGCTTGCCGGATTTCTTGCTCGGCTTGTCTTCCTTATATTTAAAGGTCAGTTTTTTCGCCTTATCAAGGTCAACCATCACCAAACCACCGCCTTGCAGCTTGCCGAACAGCAATTCATCGGCCAGCGGTTTCTTGATGTTTTCCTGAATGATACGCGCCATAGGCCGCGCGCCCATTAGCGGGTCATATCCCTCTTCGACCAGCCAATCCATAGCTTTGCGCGACACTTCAATAATCACATTGCGGTCAGAGAGTTGCATTTCCAATTCGAGAATAAACTTCTCAACCACCCGCACGACAACCTCCGGCGGCAAATTGCCAAACGGCACAACGGCGTCGAGGCGATTGCGAAACTCCGGCGTGAACATGCGGTTAATGGCTTCCCTGTCCTCGCCCTCGCGGCGCGTCCGGCCAAAGCCCATCGGCTCTTTCGCCATATCAGAGGCACCGGCATTGGTCGTCATAATGACAATCACATTGCGGAAATCGACCTTGCGGCCATTGGCATCGGTCAGGCTGCCATGGTCCATCACCTGCAACAGCACATTGAACAAATCAGGATGCGCTTTTTCAATCTCATCGAGCAGCAACACGCAATGCGGGTTCTGGTCAATACCATCGGTCAGCAGGCCGCCTTGGTCATAGCCGACATAGCCGGGAGGCGCACCGAGCAGGCGCGAGACCGTGTGGCGTTCCATATATTCCGACATATCAAAGCGCAGCAATTCAACCCCCATAGCCGAGGCCAGTTGACGCGCCACTTCGGTTTTGCCGACGCCTGTCGGGCCGGAAAATAAATAACTGCCAATCGGCTTTTCAGGCTCGCGCAAACCGGCGCGGGATAATTTGATAGAGGCCGCCAGCGCAGCAATCGCCTCATCCTGCCCAAAGACAACGCGCTTCAGCGTGACATCGAGACCCTTAAGCTTCTCCGTATCGTCTTTCGACACGGTTTTTGGCGGTATGCGCGCCATCGTGGCAATGGTCGCCTCAATGTCTTTGACACTTACGGTTTTTTTGCGCTTGGAGGCGGGCAGCAGCATTTGCGATGCGCCGACTTCATCAATCACATCAATTGCCTTATCCGGCAGCTTGCGGTCGGCCATATAGCGCGACGACAATTCAACTGCCGCCTTTAACGCTTCATTGGTGTAGCGAATGGCGTGAAAATCCTCGAAATAGCTTTTCAGCCCTTGCAGAATTTTAATCGTATCCGGCACACTCGGCTCATTCACGTCGATTTTTTGGAAACGACGGGCCAAGGCGCGGTCTTTTTCAAAATGCTGGCGGAACTCTTTATAAGTGGTTGAGCCCATGCAGCGCAGGCCACCGCTTTGCAATGCGGGTTTCAGCAAATTGGAGGCATCCATCGCGCCGCCCGAGGTCGCGCCCGCACCGATGACGGTGTGAATTTCATCAATGAACAAAACCGCTTCCGGCATTTCTTCCAGCTCGGCCATGACTTGCTTTAGGCGCTCTTCAAAATCGCCGCGATAGCGCGTTCCGGCCAGCAGCACGCCCATATCAAGCGAATAAATGACGTTATCGTGCAAGACATCCGGCACATCGCCCTCAATGATTTTGCGCGCCAGCCCTTCGGCAATGGCGGTTTTGCCAACGCCCGGGTCACCGACCAAAAGCGGGTTGTTTTTATTGCGGCGACACAGAATTTGAATGGCGCGCGAGACTTCTTTTGAGCGCCCAATGAGCGGGTCAACTTTACCCTCGCGGGCTTTGTCGTTCAGATTAACGCAATAGGCCGCCAGCGCTTCGCCATCCGGCACGCCGTGGCCCTCATCGCCCATATCCGATGCGCCCTCAACCGAGCGCGTTTCGGCTTTGCCCGGTTTTTTGGCGACACCATGCGAAATAAAGTTCACGGCATCATAGCGCGTCATTTCTTGCTCTTGCAGGAAGTAAGCCGCATGGCTTTCGCGCTCGGCAAACATGGCGACCAGCACATTGGCTCCGGTCACCTCATCGCGGCCCGAGCTTTGCACATGAATAACGGCGCGCTGAATGACACGTTGAAAACCGGCGGTCGGCTTGCAGTCTTCGTCATCCTCAATCACCAGTCCGGTCAATTCATTGTCGATGTAATTGGTCAGATTATTGCGGAGCAATTCAATATCAACGCCGCAGGCTTCCATCACGGCAATGGCATCGACATCCTCGGTCAGCGCCAACAGCAAATGTTCCAGCGTCGAATATTCGTGGCTGCGGTCATTGGCCAGCACCAATGCGCGGTGCAATCCTTGCTCAAGTTCTTTTGAAAATGCGGGCACGTTCAGCTCCTTAATCCGATCAGTCTTTTTCCATTGTGCATTGCAGCGGATGGTCGTGCTGCCGTGCCATATCCATTACTTGAGTTACTTTGGTTTCCGCTACTTCATACGTAAACACACCGCAAATCCCGACACCATTCTGATGCACATGCAGCATGATTTTGGTTGCATCTTCGGCACTCTTTGAAAAAAAGCGCTGTAGGACATAAATCACAAACTCCATCGGCGTGTAGTCATCATTCAGCAGCAGGACTTTATACATGGCGGGTTTCTGGGTCTTGGTGCGCGTCAATGTCACCGTACCGGCATCATTGCCGCCATCTTTCCCGTTATCTTTCCCACCGGGTTTTTTGTCCTGCATGGTCACTTTATCGTCATTCGGAATCATCATGCGTTAATGTTACCCCGAATTCTAACTGCATCAAGTGAAACCACACTTATGCAATTATCTATGTGGGTGCGTTTCCAAAGCAAATGCCAGTTGCTAATATGCGCTCATGAGGAGCGATTCCGTGTTCATCTTAAAACTTGCCACCATCGTGTTAACCCTATGTTTTTCATGGGGTTTAACCGATAATGCGCGCGCGGCGCAGTTTTCTTCGATTGTTATTGATGCGTCAACCGGGCGCACTTTGCACCAATATCGCGCCAATCAGCAGCGTTATCCGGCCAGTTTGGCGAAAATGATGACGCTTTACATGATGTTTGAGGAGATTGAGAGCGGCCGCATGAAGCCGAATACGAAAATTCGTGTCTCGCGCAATGCGGCGCGGCAACCGGCCAGCAAGCTGGGCCTTCGCACCCGCTCCACCATTACCGCCCGTATGGCCATGCAATCGCTGATTGTGAAATCGGCCAATGATGTCGCCACCGCCGTGGCCGAACATATTGCCGGTTCTGAGGCCAAATTTGCGCGGCGCATGACCGGCAAGGCGCGCCAACTTGGGCTTTATGATACGCGCTTTACCAATGCGTCGGGGCTGTATCACTGGCGGCAGCAAACCACGGCGCGTGATATGGCGCGGCTGGCCAATCTGCTGCTCAATCGTTTTCCGCATTTCGAGACGGTCTGGCGGCTGCGCGAGTTCGACTATCGGGGAAAAACCTATATCAGCCATAACCGCCTGCTGAGCCGCCTTTATGGCGCGATGGGCATGAAGACCGGTTATATTCGCGCATCGGGCTATAATCTGGCGACCGCCGTGCAGCGTGACGGCAAGCGCGTGATTATTGTGGTGCTGGGCAGTGACTCGCCGCAAACCCGCGACCGCCGCGTCACCTCTTTGGCCGAGCGCAGCCTCGCGCGCGCCGTGCCGATGCCAACGCCTTCCATCGCCGCCGCCAAGCTGCAACGCGCCGCGCAATGGCTCGACCGCCCGGCCGATACCTTGCTGTCGCAAGCCGGTCAGACCGGCGACCGTCAGGATTGGAAAATTCAGGTCGGCGCATTTTCCGCATCCAATCATGCCCGCAGCCAGTTGCAACGTGTGCGCCGTGTGCTTGGCACGCATCTTGAAATGGCGGAAGAAAGCACCGAGCCGTTTGAGAAAAACGGCAAGCGGATTTATCGCGCGCGCTTTGCCAATTTGTCGGAGCCACAAGCCTTTTCCCTATGCGACAGGCTGCGCGATGTGACGCCCAATTGCCTGCCTATCGGGCCTTAATCATCGAGTAAAATATCGCGCGCCTCATTCAGCCGCGCTGCCAGCCAATCCGTGCCGCCTTGGTCGGGATGATTTTTGACAATCAACGCCTTATAGGCGGCTTCAATCTCATCGGGGGTAGCCCCCTCTTGCAGCCCTAAAATTTCCAATGCCTCAGCCCGCCCCATCGTCTTGCCGCGCTGCGCCGCATTGCGCCCGGTGGGTTGCGCGCCGGCGCGAATTTGGCGGGCCAGTAAATAAGCCCGCATGCCCCAAAGCGCCAACGCTCCGGCGGGCGCGGCCAGCCCATAGCGTCCGGCAATGGCAAAAATCAGCAAAGCAGTGGCGGCGGCGATAAACACAATGGCCAAAGCGGTGAGTTTTAAGGTGCGCGCCGTAACTTGCGTCACCAACGCAATCAGCAATAAGCCGACGAGCAATAAAGCAATGCCTAATCCGAGAAAGCCCATCAGGCGCTCTTATCTACCGGCTCCACATGCAAGCCGGGCAATTGCAGGGCCGCCAGCATGGCCGCCAATTCGGCGCGGGCAGCGACATGGCTCATGGTCAGGCCGGGGCCAGTTTCATCATCGGTTAAATCAAGCAGGGTCAATCCGGCAGGATACATTTCGCGATACACCACCCGCTCAGAAAAGCCGGGCACTTCCCGAAAGCCGAGACGTTTGGATAATTCGGTCAAAGCGGATTCAAGTCTCTGCCGGTTTTTGGCATGAATGTGACTGGTGCGATTACGCATAACCACCCAATCAATCGACCCGCCATCGGCCTGCGCGCGCGCCTTGCGGCACGACCAGACTTTTTCGGCGTAAATACTCGGCGACACGATATTGAGCGTTTCAGGGTCAACTTTGGCCAGCAGGTCAAAATCCACAAAGCTCTCATTCATCGGCGTGATGAGCATATCGGCAGCGGCATGACCGAGACGGGCGAAATAACTATCTGCGCCCGGGCAATCAATGACGACAAAATCATTGCGTGTGCGTAATTGACCCAACGCATTCACAAAGCTGTCCGCCTCTTCGCGCTGTCGCTCGACAATGGTTTGCCCGCGCGGCGGTTCCAGCACAATTTGCTCGGGCATGGAGATGTCACGCTGGCCGACCCAAAGGCGGCGATGGTCAATATAATTGCTGAGACTGCGCTGGCGAATATCCAAATCAATCGCGCCAACGCGCTTACCGGCGTTTAAAAGCGCAGCGATAAGATGCATGGAAACGGTGGTTTTCCCTGCGCCACCCTTCTCATTTCCGACGACAATAACAAATGGCCCCGCCTCTGACGCGGCCTCATTTTGCTCGGGTGCTTCATTTTGGCCGATCGCGTCCAAAACTTTTCCTTCATTTTTGTGTGTTTTGATTATAAACCCGATTCCTGAGAAGCGCTGCAATCTGTGTTTGTCGCTTAAAGGAATTTGAAATGCGTTTATCGGGGACAAAAATATTGCTGACCGGCGCCAATGGCGGACTGGGTCGCGCCATTGCAGCCAAAGCTCATGCCGAAGGTGCGGTGCTGGCCCTTTGCGAGAAAACGCAAGACTTGGCAGACGCTGCCAAAGCCGCCCTGCCCGATAGTGACAAGATTATCGCCCTCGCCGGTGAGCTGACCGATGAAGCCGCCGTGACGGCTATGGTCGCCAGCGCGATTGACAAAATGGGCGGCCTTGACGGCATTGTTAATAATGCAGCCATGCTGGGCGACGATGACGGCATGCCCGCGCAAACGCCGTTGGCCACATGGCAAGCCACGCTCGACACAAACCTGACCGGCGCGTTTCTGGTTTATAAAGCCGCGCTGCCGCATCTCATCAAGCAGCAAAGCGGTAGTTTGGTCACCATGTCATCCGTGGTCGCGCATAGCGCCTCAGCCGTGCCGCAAATCGCTTACACCACCAGCAAGGGCGCGCTGGAAGCGATGACCCGCGAGATTGCGATGGCGCATGCCCGCGATAATATCCGCGCCAATTGCGTCGCCCCCGGGCCGGTGCTGACCCCGCGCACGGCGGGTTATTTTGACAGCGATGAAAAATGGCAAGCGCGCCGCCAACATATCCCGATGGGCCGCCTCGGACGGCCTGAAGAAATTGCCGCGCTGGTCTGCTTTTTATTATCCGATGAAGCCGGATGGCAAACCGGCAGCGTTTATCGCGCCGATGGCGGCATTTCCGCCAGCTATCTGGTTGACGACAGCAAGGGCGGCAGCGAGACCCCATAATGACCCTTCCGGTTTACCGCACCATTGCCGATATGCGCGCGCAAGTGGGGGCTTGGAAAGCTGCCGGGCTGCGCGTCGGGCTGGTGCCGACCATGGGCGCGTTGCATGATGGGCATTTATCGCTGATTGATGAGATTGCGCCGCATTGCGACCGCATCATCACCTCCATTTTTGTCAATCCCACGCAATTTGCCGCGCATGAAGACCTCGACACATATCCGCGCAATGAGGCGGCTGATTTGGCCGCGCTCGACACCACGCAGGCGCAGTGCGTCTTCGCCCCCAGCGTGTCGGAAATGTATCCGGACGGCTTCACAACAGCGATAGAACTCGGTGGGCCGGCGCAGGGCTTGGAGAGCGATAATCGCCCGCATTTCTTTGCCGGTGTGGCGCTTATCGTCAATAAGCTCTTGAGCCAAAGCCAAGCTGATGTGGCGATTTTCGGCGAGAAGGATTATCAGCAATTACGCGTCATACGCCGCATGGTGCGCGACCTTGACCTGCCCGTCGAGATTTTGGGCGGGCCGATTATTCGCGAGCCGGACGGGCTGGCCATGTCGTCGCGCAATGTTTATCTGACAGCGGCGCAACGCCCGATTGCCGGTAAGCTGAACGGCATATTGAAGAATTTGGCCGCAAGCACAAAGCCGCGCGAGGCCGCAGAAGCCGAGGCCGAGGCAGCCCTGCTGGCCGCCGGTTTTACCCATGTCGATTATGCCACCATTCGCGATGCCGATAGTTTGGCCGTGCCCGATGCGACCACCCAATCGCGGCGCGCGCTGATTGTGGCGCGGCTGGGCGATGTGCGGCTGCTTGATAATATGGCGGCCATTTAGCCTCTACCATTTAGCCTTATAAGAGACCCAGCTCGGTCAATTCGCTGCGCATGTCTTCGGGCATGTCATCATCGACTTCGATATTGTGCGGCGTATCCACCGGCGCATCTTGCGGCGTTAAATAGCGCCAGCCCTGAAACGGACGCCGCGCTTGCAGGCGCGTATGCACCAGTTCCGGATTGAGATGTAAATGGCAGCGGCGAATACCCTGTCCATCAATAAATTCTTCAATATCGGTAATTTGCTGACGCACCCGAATTTGCCGCTTAATCACCCAATAAAGGGACCCGCCCTCCAGCAGGTCGGCTTGGCGTTTCGGCACCATGCGCGTGGTATGAAACACGCGCTTATATCGCGCCTGTAATTGGCTCTGCCAGTTTACAAGGTCGGAAATATCGTCCGCGCCGACACATAGCTTTACAAGATGAATGGTCATGCGCGTTAGATTAGGGCGCGCGCCGACAAAATCCAGCTTTGACTATGGGGTGAAGACGCTGACTCTGTCGGAAGCTGTGAACAAGGCATAAAACCCGCCGCCAATCGCCCCGCCAATCAGCACAAATAAATCATCATTGCCGAAATAAGCCATGCGATGCCGCCCGCCGCCGGGCAATTCGCCCTGACGCTGCCAGCGCGTGCCAACCAATTTATTATGACTTTTCAGCACTTGGCTTTTGGCCGGGCTGAAGCCACCGGCAAAATGCAACTCCCCGTCAATCACCGCCAAAGCACCACCACTGACCGCCAAGGGCAGGTCGGGCAATCTGCGCCATTTACCGGTTTTGATGTTAAAGGCCTGCACCGCCGTGACCGGACGTCCGCGCCTATCAATGCCACCGGCGAAAACCAACTCATCGCCGCGCTTGGCAAAAGCAGTCGCTGATACCGGCACCGGCATCGGGTTTTTCCAATTCGACCATTTACCGGCCGTTGTGTTGAAACTTTGCACCGTCGCCGCGTCTTGCCCAATGCCGCCAAACACAAATAGCCGCTCGCCGTCAAAATGGCTGACATGGTCGGCGCGTGGTGATGGCAGCGCGCCCAATTCCAGCCAAACAGCCGTGCCCGGCGCATACATCCATAAGCCTGCGCCCAGACGCGCCGTTGTATTATCACGCCCGCCCGTGACAAAAACCCGTCCGGTTCCGGCGGCAATGGCATATTGCGAGATATTGCTCGGCAAGGGCGTTAGCGGTCGCCAGCCATCATTTTGCAAATCATATTGCTCGAAAAAACTACGCAAGCCCTGCCCGACCTTGCCGCTCATCACATAGAGCTTGCCGTCCATTTCTGCCGCCACCGCATGTGGCACAGCCGTCGGCAGGCGCGATACATCGCGCCATTCGGCGGCAGCACTCGACGCGAACATCAGCAAAGACAGGTATATCAGGCGAAAAGGCTTCATAAGACTTTCTATATCAGAGAACCCCGCAATGGGGATAGGCAATAAACATTACAGCAGGAAGAGTGTGGCGAAACCAAGAAAGGCGAAAAAGCCGATAACATCCGTCACTGTGGTAACGAAGACACTGGAGGCCAAAGCCGGATCGATATTGACGCGGTTCAGACCAATGGGAATAAGAATACCCGCCAAAGCCGCGACCACCAGATTAACAATCATCGCGGCAGCCAAAACCATGCCGAGCAGATTATCGCCAAACCATACGCCGCCAATAATGCCGGTGATGATGGCGAACACCATGCCGTTTAACAGGCCAACGCCAAACTCACGATAAACCAACCGCGCCGCATTGACCGGCAGCAATTCTTGCGTCGCCAAAGCGCGCACGGTGATGGTGAGGGTTTGCGTGCCCGCATTGCCGCCCATAGAAGCGACAATCGGCATCAGCACTGCCAGCGCCACCATTTTTTCAATCGACGCATCAAACAAGCCAATCACCAAAGAGGCTGCGATAGCGGTCAGGAGATTAAGGAACAGCCAAGAGGCGCGCCCTCGCGCCGTATCCAGCACCGTATCCGTGACCGCCTCATCGCCGACACCACCCAGCCGCAAAATATCCTCACCGGCTTCTTCGGCAATCACCTCAAACACATCATCGGCGGTAATGACGCCGATAAGCCTGCTGTCTTCGTCAACCACCGGCGCGGTGACCAAATTATAACGCTCGAACAAAAGCGCCACTTCCTCGCGATCAGTCTCGGCCTGAATAATGTAGAAATCCTCATGTTGCAGCGCTTCCATTGTATTTGTGCGCTGCGCCCGCAACATTTCTGCCAAATGCACCACCCCCACCGGTGAATAGGTCGGGTCAATAATGTAAATTTCCAGAAAATCATCGGGCAGGTCTTTGGTATCGCGCAAATAATTTATCGTCCGCCCCACCGACCAAAAAGGCGGCACGGAAATAAATGATGATTGCATCAGGCGACCGGCACTATCCTCGGGGAAATCCAGGGCGCGCTCCAGCACAAGGCGGTCGGTTTGCGGAATTTGCTCCAGCACCTCTTGGCGCTCGCCCTCATCCATATCCTCGAGAACAAAAACCGCGTCATCACTATCAAGCTGCTGAACCGTATTGACGACCGTGTCCGTATCAATGACCTCAAGCACATCATCGCGCACCGCATCATCAAGCTCGGCAAAAACTTCCGGTGCCAGCGCATCGCCAATAAGCTGCAACAGCGCGGTGCGTAAATCGGGCGCGAGCACGGTGATGATTTCGGCAATGTCGGATTCGTGACGCGCATCCAAATCAGCCAGCAAAGCGGCGCGGTCTTGCGCGCGCACCCAATCGCTAATCGCCTCATAGGCTTCCGATGTCAGGGTTTCGACAGCCTGAATATCGCTTTCGGACGCGGGGTCTTTAGCCGTTTCGCTCACATTCGGCCTCTTTCTCTGATTTTGTGCGTTTTATCGCTGAAAATGACAAGTGACGCAGCAAAATAATGTTCCTAGGATAGTCGGGACGGTTCGATTCGTCCAAAAGGGGAGACTTATGACTGACATTTTATTGGCCACATTGGCTTTCTATCTTTTCCACCTCGTATTGCCGAGCTTAATTGCTGTCGCGCGCGGCGAGGCCGGTGCGCCGTTTTTACTTGGCGGACGCGATAATGATATTGAGCGTTCCATTCCGGTAAGACGCGCCCAGCGCGCCAGCAATAATATGATTGAAAGCCTGATTGTGTTTTTACCTTTGGCTGTTCTGGGCATTACCAACAATGCCGCGATTGCTGAGAGCGCCACCATTTGGCTGGCCCTGCGGATTGCCTATCTCATCACCTATATGACAGGTGTTTCTTATATCCGCACATTCATTTGGTTCGGCTCGGTTTATTGCCTCGGGGCAATGGCGTATGCGCTGGTCTAATCACCAGTCAAATTCGTCCATCCAATCAGCGAAGAATTCTTCTTCGTCATAAAACCATTCAACATCGAAAGCCGGTTTGGCTTTGGGTTTTCTGAATTGCACAATTTTACCGCTCCGGTCATCTGGCCGGGGCGGTTTTTCATTTTTATCTTTTGTGTCGTCAAACTGTTTCATTCTGCAAAATCCTCGTCTAAGCTATTTACGCAAAATAAGAAGAAACCGGTCAATGCAATGACCTGCGGCAAAACGGCTTGGAGGAAGCTATGAGCAATTTCTGGAAAGGCTGGCTCGACATTTGGTGTCTGGCCACCATCATCTTTGGTGGCGTCTTGGCGGCCTCGGGCCTTGAAGGCTTTGAGGGCGGGACGCGTCTATTCATGACTCTGATAAACCCCGGTAATGTGCCGGTTTTCACCGATATTGAGCGCTTTGCATTCGGCCTTATCGGAGCGATTTCAATCGGTTGGGGCGTGACCTTTTTCTATTTTTTCTGCGCCGCCCATGCCAGCAATATCGGCAATAAAATGTATCGACAGGCTTTTGTGGTGATTATTATTTGGAACCTTATTGACGGGTATATTTCCTATCGCACGGGTTTCACCCACAATATCGTGGCCAATTTACTGCTCTCTCTGGGGGTCACCATTCCGCTTTATATGAGCGGCAAGCTGAGCCGTTAGCTGCTTTGAACCGATTTAATGCGCGCTTGCAGCTCGGCCTGCACTTTTGCCGTTAACGGAAAGCGCAGGGCGATAATAATCGCGCCGATAAAGAATACGGCCGGTGCAATGGCGTAAAGCACGCGCAAAACAAACAAGTCATCAAAGGCATTTCCGGCCAATAATTTGGCGTCATAATTGGTGAAAGACAGTGCGCGAATGGCCAAAAATGTGCCAAGCGCAGTGGATATTTTCGCCGTCATGCTGGCAAAAGCGATATAGGCCCCGGCGCGCGCCTTGCCCGTCTCTGCCGTTTCAACATCAATGACATCGGCCAAAATCGCCAAGGGCAAAAATTGCAAGCCGCCAAAACACGCACCCTTAAAGATAAAGAACACGACAAACAGCCAATAATCATCCGCCGTGAAAAACATATTGATGGCGGAAATAATGGCGACGGTAATCAGCGTTCCGGCGAAGGCCACATGCTTGCCGACCTTGCGCCCCAGCCACAGCCAGCCCGGCACGGCGGCGAGACCGGCAACAAAATAAATGAAATATAATGTGCCGACACCCTCGGCCTGAATAACCGACTTCATGAAGAATAAAGACAGCGCATTGCGGAAGGCTTCGGCCAGCGTAACAATCAAAATAAGGCCAATCACCATACGCATGGGCTTATTGGCCCATACCCGCTTGACCCCGTCCATAAACGGCGCGCGGGCCTCTTCGGCGGTTTCGGTCGGCTCGGTTTCCTTGACAAACACACATAGCAGCAGCACGGTAATCGGCGTTGCGATGCAAATGGCCAGCGCCATGCCGCGCATGATAGAGGGCGTGTCGCCGGCGCCATATTGCTCGACCAGGAACGGAATAAAGGCGGCCACCAAAAGGCCGATAAGAGTGAATTGCTCGCGCCACGCCGTCACCCGCGCGCGCTGATGATAATCCGGCGATAATTCCGCGCCCCAAGCGCCATACGGCAAGCCGACCAGCGTCGTGCCGATATACATGCCCGCAATACATAGCAGCAGATACACCGAATCCGCCCCCTCCATCGGCACAAAAAGCAGCCAGATAGAACCGCACAGCACCGGCACGCCCAAAAGAATAAGCGGGCGGCGGCGGCCCAAAGGCGTGCGGAGCCGATCGGAAATCGTGCCAACAAGCGGGTCGGTCACCACATCAGATAATTTTGCAACCAATAACATGGTCGCCACGGCGGCCAGCGATACGCCGATTTCACCGGCATAAAAAGCGGGCAGCCAAATCGCAATCGGATAGCCGACCAGCGCCAGGGGCAAGCCCAACATGCCATAAACGGATAAGGTTGTTTTTGATAATGCCACCCCGACGCCTCCCAACGCAGTCGAGAGTATGTCAGCGCTTATGAACGGCATCAATCGCTATTTTGTTCGCCATAAGCCCGGCCTGATTCGATTGCGCCGCCAAAGCTGCGTAATTTTATTACGCAAAATTGGCATTAACGATTATTTAATTTCAATTTTCCATGTTTTTGCCTGAAAAACATCACTCAAGCCTAGCCAAAGGCGCGCCAAGCACACAAACTTTAACAAACGCTGGTTGGGTCAGCAGAAAAATAAAAACAGGAGGACCCAAACGATGGATAACATCAAAACTATCGTGAATAACGTAACCGACGTATTCGTGTCGCTTTTGGCATTGGCTATTGTGGCCAGCTTGCTGGTTGGACCCTCAAACATGGCGTTTCTCGGTGATGTAGCCGGCAATATTACGTCGCTTGTCGCAACGCTTGGCGGGGCAGGACTGCCCGGGCTGATTGCTCTCGGCATTATTCTAATGCTGTTCCGGCAAGACTAACCGGTTAACCCCGGCGGCGAATAGATTGGAAGGCTGAACGATGGATAAATTGAATGCCTATTCAGGCAATTTGACACAATTATTTCTTCGCATTGCCGAACTGGGCGGCGCTTTGGTGCTGGCCTTGTTGGCAATCTATTTGCTGCTGGGGGATACGGCGGGGCCTTATGTGGTCTCGGTGGCCAATAATGTTGCTGATTTCATTGCCCGCGTGACCCCGGCCGCCGCCTTGGCGCTAGCCATTATTTTGGGGCTGCTGCATCTGATAAGAAAATCAGGCGGCGATGAGCCTCAAGGGCCGAAAGCCCCTGCCCCCAAAAAGGCACCGGCCAAAAAGAAGAAGTAATGGTGCGACCGAGAAGACTCGAACTTCCACGGGTGTTACCCCACAGCGACCTCAACGCTGCGCGTCTACCAATTCCGCCACGGTCGCACACGATAACCGGATAGTCGGTAGGCCTGTTAGCTAGCAAAATAACCGCCGAATAACAAGCGGATAACAAGCGGATAACAAGCGGGTAACGCGGTTAAATCCCGTCGCCGTCAATATTCAAGTGGATGCCGCATTCGTCTTTTTCGCTATCGGCCCAGCGGCCCGAGCGGTAATCACCGCCCTCTTCCACCCGATTGGTGCAGGGCATGCAGCCAATTGACAGATAGCCGTCTTTCACCAGCGGATGACGCGGCAGATTATGCTCTTCAATATAATTCTTGAGTTGCGCGAGATCCCAATTGGCCAGCGGATTAATTTTATAGCGGCCATCCGTGTCTTTCTCGATGATTTGCATTTGCGCGCGCGTGCCGGTTTGAAAACGTTTACGGCCGGTAATCAGCGCGTCAAACGCCTCAACGGCGCGCGCTTGCGGGCGCACTTTGCGCACATCGCAACACGCATCCGTATCGCGCTGCCACAGCCCGCTTTTTGCGTCTTCCGCCGCCAATTCGCGCGGGTCGGGCGATACGGCGCGCACATCCATCAGCCCGAGCCGTTCTTGCAGGCGGTCGCGATAGCGCAAAGTCTCGCCAAACAGCTTGCCGGTATTCAGCATGATGACCGGAACGCTGGGGTCAATCTCGGCAATCATGTGCAGCAAAATAACCGACTCCGCGCCAAAGGATGACACGATGGAAATGCGGTCAATAAATTGCTCGGTAATCGCATGGCGCAAAATTTCCAGCGCGCGCATGGTCTCATAAAGCGCGTTTAAATCGGCCAGCACAGGCGCGGTTTCTTGGTGAACAGCCACATTACTCATGCCAGCCAGCCTTTCTCGTCAATCACCTGATTGCTGCGATCGATAAGGGTTTTGAAGTCTGCCCCCTCATCGCGCCAGCCATCGCGCAAATTTGACAGCTCATTCAATCTTGCGTCCCAGCTTTCGGGATATTGTTCTTCCAGCTTGGCCTTTAAACGCCGCGCCAGACCGGGCGACTTGCCGCCGGTTGAGGCGGTCAATAACATATCGCCACGGCGCACAATGGCCGGCACATGAAAATCGCAAAGCGGTTTCACATCCTCGACATTGACCAGCGTTTTAACGGCGCGCGCCTCCGCCGTGAAACGCTCTTGCAGCGCATCATCAACATTGGCGATATAAACAATATGGCAGGCCGACAACTCGTCTTGGGTCGGCCAGCTTTCAATCAGCCTATCCCCCGCCAAGTCGCGCATCGCGCTTTCGGCTTGCTCGGCATAGACGCGCACAAACTCAGCCCCCGCCGCATCGGCCATTTGCAGGCGGCGACGGGCTTGCGGGCCACTGCCGACAATGGCAATGGTCAATTCGCTAACATCCAAAACGATTGGCAGCATGTTTATCTCCTTAAACCCTATATGGGGTATTGGCGCCTATTTATCAATATTTTTATGTGATTAATATTATTCTACATTTAATTTTGTTTTAATGAATGGCGCTTTCAGTGATATGACTGGCTTATGAGCCAAATGCCCGAATTGATATTCAGCGACAAGCCCGTCGCCTATCCCGATGCCGTTGCTTTTATGGAGCAGCGCGTCGCCGATATTATTGCCGGTACGGCGTCCGAATGTCTGTGGTTTCTTGAGCATCCGCCGCTTTATACGGCGGGCACCAGCGCCAATCCGGCGGATTTGCTGCACTCTGACCGCTTTCCGGTTTATCAGAGCAAGCGCGGCGGTGAATATACCTATCATGGGCCGGGCCAGCGCGTGGTCTATCTGATGCTCGATTTACGCCAGCGCGGGCGCGATGTGCGCCGCTTTGTGCAACAGGCCGAGGCGTGGATTATTCAAACGCTGGAGGATTTCAACATTCAGGCCCACATCACGCCGGGCCGTGTTGGCGTGTGGGTGCCGCGCCCCGATAAGGGCGATGGGCGCGAGGATAAGATTGCCGCCATTGGCTTGCGGATGCGGCGATGGGTGAGTTTTCACGGCATTTCGATAAATGTGGAGCCGGAGCTTGAGCATTTTGGCGGCATTGTTCCCTGCGGCATTCACGACCAAAGCGTGACCAGCATGGTTGATTTGGGTTATCCGGTCAGCATGACAGAGCTTGATAAAGCGCTGCTGGAGAATTTTGAAGCGGCGTTTGACGCGCCTATTCAAACTCCAGCATAACCTCATCAACCGCCAGCTTGTCGCCCGCCGCGCACAGCACTTTGGCGACCGTCAGGTCTTTTTCGGCGCGCAGAATATTTTCCATTTTCATGGCTTCGACAACGGCCAGCGGTTCGCCCGCTTTGACCGATTGCCCTTCTTCCACGGCGACCGACACAACAACGCCGGGCATCGGGCAAACCAATTCCTTATCGCTCGCGCCATCAGTTTTTTCAGGCATATAGGCCATCGCCTCTTGCGCCGCCAAACGCCGCACGGATACTTTAACCGCCGCGCCGCGACCGGTCAGCGTGTAGCCTTCCGAATGGCGGTCAACCACCAGACTTATCGGTTTGCCATTGACCGCGCCGAAGAAGAATAAATCACCGGGCAGCCATTCGCTCTCAACTTCAATATCCACGCCGTTCAGCACGACGCCCTGCGCCGACTTGCTGGCGGTGAATACCAAATCGCCAATTTGCACGGCCTGCTCAACATCCGGCGTAAACTGGTGACCGGACAGCACTTGCGAGCCTTCCGTGGCGCGCATTTGCGCCAGTTGCGACATGGTAAAGCCGACAACCGCCAGTTCCTCAATGCGCGCACTATTCATCGGCGCGCCGCCAAATCCGTCAGGATATTCTTCATCGATAAAAGCCGTGGTCAGCGCGCCATCGCGGAACCTTTGGTGCTGCATAATCGCGCCGCAAAAATCAATATTATGGCGAATGCCATCAATGCGGAAATTATCCAGCGCATCGCCCATCGCATCAATCGCGGCAATGCGGTCGGGGCCGTGCGTCACCAGTTTGGCAATCATCGGGTCATAGAAAAGCGAGATTTCGCCGCCCTCATAAACGCCCGTATCATTACGCACGGTGATGCCGTCAACCACTTGCTCAACCGGTGGCCGATAGCGCGACAAGCGACCGGTGGATGGCAGGAAACCGCGATACGGGTCTTCTGCATAAATCCGGCTTTCCATCGCCCAGCCGTTCAGGTTCACATCTTTTTGCTGCAAGCTCAGCTTCTCACCGGCGGCGACCTTAATCATCTCCTCGACCAAATCAATGCCGGTAATCAATTCCGTCACCGGATGCTCAACCTGCAAGCGCGTATTCATTTCGAGAAAGTAGAAATTCTTCTCGCCATCGACAATGAACTCAACCGTGCCGGCCGAGCAATAATCCACCGCCTGCGCCAGCGCGACCGATTGCTCGCCCATGGCTTTGCGCGTTTTGGCATCAAGAAACGGGCTTGGCGCTTCTTCAATAACTTTCTGATTGCGGCGCTGAATGGAACATTCACGCTCGCCCAGATAAATCACATTGCCGTGCTTATCGCCCAGAATTTGAATTTCAATATGGCGCGGTTGGGTGACGAATTTTTCAATGAAAATACGGTCATCGCCAAAGCTGGAGGCCGCCTCATTTTTGGAGGATTGAAAACCCTCACGCGCTTCATCATCATTCCAGGCGACGCGCATGCCCTTACCACCGCCACCGGCAGAGGCTTTAATCATCACCGGATAGCCGATTTTATTGGCGATTGTGACGGCCTCATCGGCGTCCTCAATCAGCCCCATATGACCGGGCACGGTCGAGACACCGGCTTCAGCGGCTAATTTCTTCGAGGTGATTTTGTCGCCCATCGCCTCAATCGCACCGGCAGGCGGGCCGATAAAGGCGACACCGGCTTTATCCAATGCTTCGGCAAAGGCTTTATTCTCAGACAAAAAGCCATAGCCCGGATGCACGGCCTGTGCGCCGGTTTGCTTAATGGCGTCGAGGATTTTATCAATTACCAAATAGCTTTCGCCCGCAGGCGCGCCGCCAATATGCACGGCCTCATCGGCCTCGCGCACATGCAACGCCAGCGCGTCCGCATCGGAATAAACGGCCACGGTCTTAATGCCCATAGCGCGGGCGGATTTGATGACACGGCAGGCGATTTCGCCGCGATTTGCAATCAGGATTTTATCAAACATAGCCATACCTTAAAGCGGAATATTATCGTGTTTTTTCCACGGGTTATCGAGCTTTTTAGACGATAGGAGCGCCAGCGCGCGCGCCACACGGCGGCGCGTATTATGCGGCTGAATAACCTCGTCAATATAGCCGCGTTCTGCCGCCACAAACGGGTTTAAAAACCGCTCCTCATATTGCGCTGTTTGGGCGGCAATCTCTTCCTCTGTGGAATTACGGAAGATGATTTCCACCGCGCCCTTCGCGCCCATCACGGCAATCTCAGCCGTCGGCCACGCATAGTTAAAATCGCCGCGCAAATGCTTTGACGCCATCACATCATAGGCACCGCCATAGGCTTTGCGGGTGATGATTGTGACTTTCGGCACGGTCGCTTCGGCATAGGCAAAAAGCAGTTTCGCGCCATGCTTAATCAAGCCGCCATATTCTTGCGCCGTGCCCGGCAAGAAACCCGGCACATCGACAAAGGTCACAATCGGCACATCAAAACAATCGCAGAAGCGCACAAAGCGCGCTGCCTTGCGGCTGGCATCACTGTCCAAAACACCGGCCAAAGTCATGGGCTGGTTGGCCACAAAACCGACTGTTTTGCCCTCAACGCGGCCAAAACCGGTAATCACGTTTTTGGCAAAGTCCTTTTGAATTTCAAAGAAATCGCCCTCATCGACCACTTTCTCCACCAGCTCCATCATGTCATAGGGCATGTTGGGATTGTCAGGAATGAGTGTATCGAGTGAATGTTCAACGCGGTCGCGCACATCAAAAGTCGGACGCTCGGGCACGCCGGTGCGGTTCGACAAAGGCAGGAAGTCAATCAGACGACGCAATTCGGTCAGCGCCTCAACATCATTATCATAAGCGCCATCAGCGACGGAGGATTTTGAGGTATGCACTTTCGCGCCGCCCAATTCTTCCGCCGTCACCTCTTCATTGGTCACGGTTTTGACCACATCAGGGCCGGTGACAAACATGTAAGACGTGTTACGCACCATGAAAATAAAATCAGTGAGCGCCGGTGAATACACATCACCGCCCGCGCATGGCCCCATAATCATGGTGATTTGCGGGATAACCCCCGAGGCCAGCGTGTTGCGCTGGAACACTTCGGCATAGCCGCCCAGCGCATCGACGCCCTCTTGAATCCGCGCGCCACCGGCATCCAGAATACCGATAATCGGCACGCCATTACGCAGCGCCATATCCTGAACCTTATTGATTTTCTTGGAATGCGCCCGCGACAGCGAGCCGCCAAATACGGTGAAATCTTTGGCGAAAACATAAATCGGGCGGCCATTCACCGTGCCCCAGCCGGTAACGACACCATCGCCGGGCACTTTATTGTCCTGCATGCCAAACTCTTGGCAGTCATGCTCAACAAACATGTCAATTTCTTCAAAGCTGTCAGGGTCGAGCAGCAGGTCGAGGCGCTCGCGCGCGGTCAGCTTGCCGCGTCCATGCTGCGCCTCAATGCGCTTCTCGCCGCCGCCCAGACGGGCAATGCGCCGACGCTCTTCGAGTTCTTCAACAATATCTCGCACGATGTTTCCTCCCTAACAGCCTGTCAAAGGCTATAGCGCTGATAAATAACGCGCTACGGTCGCTATTTCCAGTTCTATCTTATCCAAACGCGCCTGCGCCTCTTCATCCGCGCCCCATTCGTCAATCTGATATAAATCGTCCAGAAAAGCCAATTCATATGCCTGACGCGGCGAGATATGCGCCTCGCCCAAAGCCAGCGCCAATATGGCAGAGCCGAGCAAGGCTGCCAAATGCGCCAATGCGGTCAGCCGAAGCGGCTCATCTCCGGCGGCTGAGGCAAAGCGCGCGCGATTTTCTTCCGGCTGCTCAACCGGCAAAATGCCCGCCGTCACAACCAGCGACACATCAAAGCGCGTCTTGGCCCATTCAAGCAGCGGGTCCCAGCTATCAGCCTGTTTTTCAACAAGCTTTTCAGGGTGTTCGGCGCGATAGCACAGCAAATCCGACATCACATAAGCGGCAAAGGCGTCAGCCGTTTCTTGCGGCACATCAGCCACGCGGTCCAGCGCGGTTGAGACCATGCGCATAATTGGCATGCTGTCGGGCATGATTTCATCGCCCTGCGCCTGCCATTCATCGGCCACGAGTTGCGCCAGCGCGGCACTGGGCAGCAGCATGGGCTTTTTGGCCGGTGTCTTTAATTCACGCGCATCCAGCAATATGACAAACGCCGCGTCACGCGCTTGCACCGTCACAGTTTCATAAAAACGCTTTGCCATAAATTCGCTTAAACTTGCTCAAACTTTATTGCGGCTGAAAAGCCGACAATAAATTATTTAAATCTTCAGGCGTCGCGGCAACCGCATCGGCGCCGGATTCTTCCAATTCCTCAACCGTCTGATAGCCCCAGCCGACACCAATGGCCTGCGTGCCTGCCGCTTTAGCCATTAAAATATCAAAGCTCGTATCGCCCACCATCAGCGTTTGCGCCGCATCGACGCCGGTTTCGCCTATGGCGTCGAGCATTAAATCCGGATTGGGTTTGCCCGGCCCGTCATCGGCGCTTTTCAGCACCTGAAAATATTGCCGAATATCATAAGCATCAACCACGCGCTCCAGCCCGCGCCGCGATTTCATGGTGATGATGCCCAGCAATGTGTCATCCATATTGCCCAGCTGAATGATTTGCTCATGCATGCCCTCAAACATCACCTGGCCCCGATCATCTTGCTGCACAAGCTGCTGATAGGTCTCGCGATAAATATCCAGCATATTGATTATCTGGTCATCGGTCGCTTCGGGGGCGTGGCGGCGCATGGCGACATCCACCGGCAGGCCGACCGCATAGAGAATATCGCGGCGGTCAGGGCAGACGAAATCATGCGACCCCAACGCCGCTTCTGTCGCGGTGATGATGGTCTGCTGGCTATCAACCAGCGTACCGTCGCAATCAAAGACAATCAGCCTCACATTAAACCCCGTTAAATTTCGTCAAAATCAATGTCGCCATCACCTGACTCAAAATTAAGCATATCCCATGTTTCCGCCATATGGTCAGTCAATGGCGCGCGGCAGGTCAACTCCCCGCCCGCAGGATGCTGCATCTTAATCAATCGGGCGTGTAAGTGAAGTTTTTTCGGCAGAATTCCGCCATATTCTTCATTTTCATGCGCGACGCGATATTTTCCGTCGCCAACCAGCGGATGGCCAATGGCCGTGGCATGGGCGCGGATTTGGTGGGTACGTCCGGTAATCGGACGAAAGGCCAGCCAGCAAAAACGCTGCCCGACACGAGCAATTTCTCGATAATCCGTATGTGCTTTCATCGCGTCAGGGTCGCCCTTTTCAACCGGTCGCACCCGCTCCCCGCCATCGGCGGCGGCGCGTTTGGCCAGCGGCACCATAATGTGACCGCGCGGCGGGCGCGGCACCCCATATACCAAAGCCCAGTAAATTTTTTCTGTCGCCCTATCGGCAAATTGACGGGTCAAAAACTGCGCCGCTTGGCGATTGCGGGCCAATACCAAAACGCCCGATGTATCGCGGTCCAGCCGATGCACCAAACGCGGCGGCTCGGCTTCATCAAATTGCAAAGCCGGCAGCGCGCCATCAATATGAGTCATGGTTTTGCTGCCGCCCTGCACCGCCAGCCCTGACGGTTTGTTCAGCACAATCACATCTTTGTCTTTATGGATAATCGCGTCGCGTAATTGCGTCACCACATGGCCGGCGACGCTGACCGGACGTTCCGATTTTTTGGCGCCCTGTGGCGGCACTTCCGGCGGCACGCGAATAATTTGGCCAATGGCGATGCGCTCGGCCGCTTTGGCGCGCTTGCCATCGAGACGAACCAGACCGCGGCGCAATAGTTTTTCCAGACGCCCCTGAGTAAGCGCGGGGAAATGTTTCCGAAACCAGCGATCGAGCCGCAGCCCGTCATCTTCATGTTTGACTTTTATCTGACGAACACCGGCCATTATGCCCTCAAGGCCATAAAGCCGATGATAAACGCCGCCAAGCCGCCCAGCAATGAGCCGCCCAAATAGAGCGCCATAGCGGCAATGTCGCGTTTCTCCATCAGCGTGAATAAATCCATCGAAAAGGCTGAGAATGTGGTGAAACCGCCCAATATGCCGACGGCGAGAAACAGCCGCAGCGTCTCATATCCGGCGCTTTGGCGCGACAGCCAGCCAATCACCAGCCCCATCAGCAGCGAGCCGACAATATTAACGCTCATGGTCGCCCACGGAAAACCCGAAGCGGTTTTCAGCAGGAAACCGGCCAGATAGCGCGCCACTGCGCCCAGCGCGCCGCCTGCTGCTACCCATAGGATGGCCTGACCGCTCATATTCTCTCCTTATGCCGGTAATCTAGCATAAAAAAAGGCACGAAAACCGCGTTTCCGTGCCTTATTTAAGGGTGTTGTCGCCTTAGGCGGTTGCAGCGGCGGGGGCGACGGCATCGCCCTCATCATTCACTTCAACCGGGCCGCTATCCTGGCCTTTGGCGGCAGGGTCACGGTCAACAAATTCAATCACCGCCATTGGCGCATTATCGCCAAAACGGAAACCGGCTTTTAGCACGCGAATATAACCACCATTGCGGTTGGCATAGCGCTCGGCCAGCGTATCAAACAGCTTGGCGGCATATTGCTCTTCCGGCAGTTGCGCATAGGCGCGACGGCGGGCAGCCAAATCACCTTTTTTGCCCAGCGTCACCAGTTTTTCAACAAACGGGCGAAGCTCTTTGGCTTTCGGTAATGTGGTCACGATCTGCTCGTGCTTTATCAGCGCGACAGCCATGTTCTCCAGCATCGCTTTACGATGACTGCTGGTTCTGTTTAGTTTGCGTCCTGCTTTTGCGTGGCGCATAACGGCACTCCTTTACGCCCTCTTACGAGGCCTTAAAAATTCTCTTCGAACTTCTTAGCAAGTTCTTCGATGTTTTCCGGCGGCCAATTTGGCACATCCATTCCCAAATGCAGGCCCATATCGCCCAGCACTTCCTTAATTTCATTCAGCGATTTGCGGCCGAAATTCGGTGTCCGCAGCATTTCGCCTTCCGACTTTTGAATCAGGTCGCCAATGTAAACGATATTGTCGTTTTTCAGGCAATTGGCTGAACGCACAGACAATTCCAACTCGTCGACTTTTTTCAGCAGCGCAGCAGAGAAACCGGTCTCTTCAATGGCCGATGTATCATCAACCTGCACTTCCGGCTCTTCAAAGTTAATGAAGCTTTGAAGCTGGTCTTGCAGAATACGCGCTGACAAAGCCAGTGCATCTTCCGGCGTAACCGTGCCATTGGTTTCAATATCCATAGTCAGCTTGTCATAATCCAGCACTTGGCCTTCGCGTGTATTCTCTACATTGTAGGATACACGGCGCACCGGGCTATACAGGCTATCGACCGGAATCATGCCAATCGGCGAATCTTCCGGACGGTTTTTCTCAGCAGGCACATAACCGGCACCGGTATTAATGGTGAACTCGAAGCGAACTTCCGCACCATCATCCAAAGTGCACAGCACCAAATCAGGATTGTTAATCGTCACGGCGGCATTTTCTTCAATGTCACCGGCGGTCACAACGCCCGGGCCTTTTTTCGACAAGACAAGGCGTTTCGGGCCTTCGGCATCCATCGACAAAGCCATTTTCTTAATGTTGAGAACAACATCCGTCACATCTTCGCGGACACCCGCAATTGATGAGAACTCGTGCAGAACGCCATCAATTTGAACACCCGTCACAGCCGCACCCTGAATGGATGACAATAAGACGCGACGCAGCGCATTGCCCAATGTCAGACCGAAACCACGCTCAAGCGGCTCAGCCACAATGCGGGCTTCGCGCGTCTCGTCATGGCCGGGGATAATATCCAGCTTGGTGGGTTTAATCAGTTCCTGCCAGTTTTTTTGGATCACAATGTCACCTCTTCAATCAGTTTATCGCTAAGGGTTGCGCGCAAAATTGCTTAAACGCGACGGCGTTTAGGCGGGCGGCAACCATTATGCGGAATCGGAGTTACATCACGAATGGAGGTGATGGTAAAACCGGCGGCTTGCAAAGCGCGAAGTGCGCTCTCACGGCCCGAACCGGGGCCGCGCACATTTACTTCCAGCGTCTTGACGCCGTGGTCCATTGCCTTGCGACCGGCATCTTCTGCGGCAACCTGTGCGGCATAAGGGGTCGATTTGCGTGAGCCTTTAAAGCCCATAGAACCGGCGGAAGACCAGCTAATAGCATTACCCTGTGCATCGGTAATGGTTATCAATGTGTTGTTAAAGGTCGAATTAACATGCGCAACGCCGGAGGTGATGTTTTTCCGCTCGCGGCGGCGCACTCGGGTATTTTCATTAGCCATTTATACAAATCCTCTCGCGCTACTGCTTCTTGCCGGCGATTGCTTTTGCCGGGCCCTTACGGGTGCGCGCATTTGTGTGGGTGCGCTGGCCCCGAACCGGCAAATTACGTCGGTGACGCAAGCCACGGTAAATGCCCATATCCAGCAAACGCTTGATGTTCATTGATGTATCACGGCGCAAGTCACCTTCCACCATGTAGTCAGCATCAATTGTTTCACGAATTTGGATGACATCCGCATCGCTCAATTCATTAACGCGACGCTCAGCCGGAATACCGACTTTTTCGCAAATTTCTTTCGCCATAGTATCTCCAATGCCATGAATATAAGTCAGGGCAATAACGACGCGCTTGGCCGTCGGAATGTTAACACCAGCTATACGAGCCACTTGCTTCTCCTTTTCACCGTTCCCGGTGGCGTTGGCCATCTTAAAAGCCAACAATTCTGCGAAATTTGCCGATTTTTGCTATCGTCTCTCGGAAGCGCGAATTATATGAATTTCGCCCCGCCAGTCAACTGCAAACCATTGGAAAACCCCGATTAAATCTCCTTCAACACAGCATGGATTTGCTGCGTCACTTCATCCATCTCTTGCATACCGTCCAGCGTCTTTAAAATGCCCTTGGAGGCATAAAATTCAGCGACCGGAGCCGTTTGCTCCTCATAAACGCGCAGCCGGTGCTGCAACGCTTCTTCAGTATCGTCATCACGCGGGCCATCGGCGCTTTCTTCCGCTCTTTTCAGAATACGGCCAATCAGCACATCCGGATCGACAGCCAGTTCGACCACCCCATCCAGCGCAATATTTTTGTCACCCAACATCGCATCCAGAGCTTCAGCCTGGGCGACATTGCGCGGAAAACCATCGAGAATGAAACCGTTTTGACAATCAGCTTCCTCAATCCGGTCGGAAATAATGCCGACGACAACAGCGTCAGGCACCAAATCACCGCGCGCCATAATATCTTTGGCTTGTTTGCCAATCTCGGTTTCCGCCGCCACGGCAGCGCGCAGCATATCGCCGGTTGAAAGCTGACGAATATCGTAAGCCGCCTCAATGCGCTGGGCCTGTGTGCCTTTACCGGCACCGGGCGGTCCGAGAAAAATCAGTTTCATCGACGCTTGCCTCCAAGCTTCGACTTCTGAATCAGCCCCTCATATTGGTGAGCAAATAAATGGCCCTGCACCTGCCCGACCGTGTCCATCGTCACATTGACGACAATCAACAGCGAGGTGCCGCCGAAATAAAACGGTACATTATAGGCGTTGATGAGCATTTCCGGCAGCAAGCAGACAGCCGTCAAATAAAGCGCGCCGACAAGTGTCAAACGGGTCAGCACATGGTCAATATATTCAGCCGTGCGCGGCCCGGGACGAATACCCGGAATAAAGCCGCCATAACGCTTCAAATTATCCGCCGTGTCATTCGGGTTGAAGACAATCGAGGTATAGAAGAAGCAGAAGAAAATAATACCCGCCGCATAGAGCGCCATATAGGCGGGTTGCCCGCGTCCTAACATGGCGGCCACTGTGCCCAAAGCACCGCCCGAGGCGTCGCTTGAGAAATTGGCCAAAGTAATCGGCATGAGCAGCAATGATGACGCGAAAATCGGCGGAATAACACCGGCCGTATTCAGCTTGAGCGGCAGATGCGAATTATCTCCCTGCGCCATGCCACTGGCCGTTTGGCGTTTCGGATATTGCACCAGCAAACGACGCTGGGCGCGTTCCATGAAAACGATAAAGGCGATAACTGCGATGACCATGATAATCAAAGCGAGAATAACGAATGTCGACAGCGCGCCCTGACGACCAAGCTCCAGCGTTCCGGCCAAAGCGCTTGGCAATTCAGCCACAATACCGGCGAAGATAATCAGCGAGATGCCGTTGCCGACACCGCGCGAGGTCACTTGTTCGCCCAGCCACATCAGGAATACCGTGCCGCCGACCAGCGTAATGACCGCGCTGGCGCGGAAGAAAAAGCCCGGCTCGACCACGACGCCTTGCGCGCCCTCAAGGCCGATGGCAATGCCATAACCTTGCACAGCAGCCAAAAATACCGTGCCATAGCGCGTATATTGATTGATTTGTTTGCGACCGGATTCGCCTTCTTTTTTCAGCTGTTCCAAACGCGGCACAACCGAGGTGAGAAGCTGAATAACAATCGACGCCGTAATATACGGCATAATGTTGAGCGCGAAAATAGCCATACGACCAACCGCGCCACCGGCAAACATGTTGAACATGCCGATAATGCCGGATTGCTGTTGACTGAAAACGGCTTGCAGGGCTTGCGGGTCAATGCCCGGAAGCGGAATATACGTGCCAAGGCGATAGACCAAAAGCGCACCCAGTGTGAACCAGATACGCTTCTTCAGCTCATCAGCCGTGCGAAAGGCCGAGAAACTGAGATTGGCAGCAAGCTGTTCGGCAGCTGAGGCCATTAAGCGGTCTCCTTACTGGGTTTAATCTTCTGAAGCTTCGTCTGAAGCATCATCTGACGCAATATCTTCGGCAGGCGTTTCCGCCGGGGCTTCCTCAGCCTTTTCTGCTTTCGCAGCTTTTTTGGCTTTCGGGGCTTCGTCGGTATTGGCCGGTGTCAAAATGCTGACCTTACCGCCCAGCTTTTCAACCGCATCCTGCGCCGCTTTCGACATGCCCGCGACTTCAAAATCAAGCTTTTCAGTCAGCGCGCCTTTAGCCAAAATCCGAACACCATCCAATTCGCGGCGAATAATACCCGCCTCAACAAGGCTGGTAGCCGACACCGTGGCACCTTTGGCCAGCTTACCGGCTTCGACAGCCAGTTGCAGGCGACCCAGATTGACCGCATTCAGTTTTTTCGGGTTCGGCACGTTGAAACCACGCTTCGGCAAACGCATATGCAGCGGCATTTGACCGCCCTCAAAACCTTTAATGGCAACGCCCGAGCGTGAGGTTTGACCCTTTACGCCGCGCCCTGCGGTTTTGCCTTTGCCCGAAGATGTGCCGCGACCGACGCGCATACGCGACTTACGGGCACCGGGATTATCACGAAGTTCATTCAGTTTCATAACCGTTCTCCTCGCTGACTTAAGCGTCAACGACACGCACTAAATGTGCGACTTTTTCAATCATACCGCGGATGGCCGGTGTGTCCTCGAGTTCACGACGACGACCGGTTTTGTTCAGGCCGAGACCGACCAGCGTTGCTTGTTGATCCTTCGGGCGGCCAATCGGGCTGCCTGTCTGTTCAACGACAATGGTTTTCGCTTTCGCCATGTGTCTCTCTCCTAGCTCGTCGCTTCGACTTCGCTTGCATCGTGAGCTTCGTCACGACGGCGCGTAATCAAATCGCTTACCTTTTTGCCACGTCGCGCCGCAACCGAGCGCGGGCTGCCCTGCTTTTTCAGAGCGGCGAAAGTGGCGTGAATCATATTGTAGGGATTGGATGAGCCGACCGATTTAGCGACCACATCTTGCATGCCCAAAACTTCAAACACGGCACGCATTGGGCCACCGGCAATGATACCGGTTCCGGGAGGGGCTGCACGCAGCTCCACCTTACCGGCGCCGTGACGCCCTGCAATGTCGTGATGCAAAGTCCGACCTTCGCGCAGCGGCACACGTATCATGTGACGCTTGGCGCTTTCGGTTGCTTTGCGAATGGCTTCCGGCACTTCGCGTGCCTTACCATGACCGAAGCCGACGCGTCCGCGCTGGTCACCAATGACGACGAGGGCAGCAAAGCCGAAGCGACGGCCACCCTTCACCACTTTGGCAACGCGGTTAATATGCACCAGACGATCGACAAACTCGCTATCGCGCTCGTCTCGATTTTCGTTTCTTGCCACGATTTCTCTCCTCTAGCCCGATTAAAAGGTCAAACCGGCTTCGCGAGCCGCTTCGGCCAGGGCTTTGACGCGCCCGTGATAAATATAACCGCCACGGTCGAAAATAACGGTTTCGACACCGGCCTTTTTGGCCCGTTCAGCGATTTGCTTGCCAACAACACTGGCGGCGTCAACATTGCCACCGGACTTGCCGGAAAAATCTTTGTCTTTTGTCGAAGCTGACGCCAATGTGCGCCCCGCTTCATCATCAATGACTTGCGCATAAATATGTTTAGCCGAGCGGTAAACCGACAGACGCGGACGACCATTGGCAACTTTGCGAAGCTGGCGGCGGACCCGCTGCTTACGACGCTCATCAGTAGAAATCTTACCAACCATGATCAACCTCTATTTCTTCTTACCTTCTTTGCGGAACACATATTCGCCTTCATAACGAACACCCTTGCCCTTATAAGGCTCCGGCGGACGATAGCTGCGAATTTCCGATGCCACCTGACCGACTTTTTGTTTGTCGATGCCGGAGATGACAATTTCAGTTTGCGACAGGCACTCAACAGTAATGCCTTCAGGAACATTGAAATCAATATCATGGCTAAAGCCGAGTGATAATTTCAGCGTCTTACCCTGCATTTGGGCACGATAACCGACGCCTTGCAGCACCAGCTTGCGCGAAAAGCCTTCCGAAACACCGGTGACGATGTTTTGCACCATAGAGCGGCTCAGGCCCCAATGGCTGCGGGCGGCTTGGGTTTTGTCAGCAGGCGTAACAGTAACACCATCATCACCTTGTGCGACTTTTACAAGGTCAGACAGGGTAATGGCCAATTCGCCCTTCGGGCCTTTGGCGGCGATATTGAGTCCGCTGAGTTTAATTTCAACCCCTTGCGGGACAGCGACAGGTCTTTTGCCAATACGAGACATAATATCTATCCTTTCCGAGACGCATCTAGAAGACGCGGCACAGAACCTCCCCACCAACATTGTTTTCACGAGCGGCATTATCCGACATCACGCCTTTGGGCGTTGAGATGATGGAAATACCCAATCCGTTGCGGACAACCGGCATGGTTTTCACTGAGGAATAAACACGACGGCCCGGCTTGGACACGCGTTGAATTTCCTGAATAACCGGAGAGCCTTCATAATATTTCAACTCGATTTCCAGTTCGCCGGCGCCATTATCGGTTTTTGATTCCGAATAGCCGCGGATGTAACCTTCAGCTTGCAGCACATCCAGCACCCAGCAGCGCAGCTTGGAGGCAGGGCTTATCACCTTGCTCTTGCCACGCATTTGAGCGTTACGGATGCGGGTCAGCATATCACCAAGAGGCTCGTTCATAATCTTGCCCTCCCTTACCAGCTAGACTTGACCATGCCCGGAACCAGCCCTTTGGAGGACAGTTCACGCAGCGCGATGCGGGACATGTTGAGTTTACGGTAATAGCCACGCGGACGGCCGGTCACGCCGCAACGATTGCGGACGCGGGTCGGCGCAGAATTGCGCGGCAGTTTCGCCAATTGCAGACGCGCCTTAAAGCGCTCTTCATTTGACAGTGACTGATCTTTTGCAATCGCCATCAACGCGGCACGCTTGGCAGCAAATTTCTTGGCCATGCGCTTGCGCTTGTCGTTGCGTTCTACAGCAGATTTTTTCGCCATATCTCTCTCCTCCGCCCTTATTCGCTGAACGGAAAGTTAAAGGCGCGCAGCAATTCACGTGCCTGATCATCATCATTGGTTGAGGTGCAGACAATAATGTCCATGCCCCAAATCGTATCGACTTTGTCGTAATTGATTTCCGGAAACACAATATGCTCCTTCAGGCCCATGGCGAAATTGCCATTGCCGTCAAAGCTTTTTGCATTCAGTCCACGGAAGTCACGCACACGCGGCAGTGCCACGGTTACAAGACGGTCGATGAATTCATACATGCGCGCGCCACGCAGGGTCACTTTGACACCAAGCGGCATTTCTTCGCGCACCTTAAAGGTGGCGATTGAGTTGCGAGCGCGGGTAATCACCGGCTTTTGACCGGCAATCGCCTGCATGTCTTCAAAAGCTGAATTGATTTTTTTGGTGTCTTGCGTGGTTTCGCCGACACCCATATTCAAAACAACTTTTTCAAGCGCCGGAACCTGCATCGGGTTCTTCAGCTCAAATTTCTCAATCAGTTCACCACGAATGGAGTCCAGATATTGCGTTTTCAGACGCGGGATATAAGACGTATCAGCCATCGATTGCTTCTCCCGAACGTTTGGCAATGCGCGACTTGGTGCCGTCATCATTGACTTTGAAACCAACACGGGTTGCTGCGCCGTCTTTCGGGTCAGCAATCGCCAAATTGGAAATGTGAATTTTAGCTTCGCGGTTAATAATACCGCCTTCGCTTTGTGCGCTTTGCTTCTGGTGACGCTTCACCATATTCACGCCCTGCACCAAAGCACGGTTTTCGGTCGGGAAGACGGAAATGACTTCACCGCTCTTACCCTTATCGCGACCAGTGGTAACCACCACCTTATCGCCTTTTTTTATTTTCAGCTTCACGGCCATTACAACACCTCCGGTGCCAGCGACACGATTTTCATGTGGTTGCTGCTGCGCAGTTCACGCGTCACTGGGCCAAAAATACGGGTGCCGATAGGCTCGCCCGAGGTATTGACCAAAACGGCGGCATTGCGATCAAAGCGGATAATGCTGCCATCTTGGCGGCGAATTTCCTTCGCTGTGCGCACGATAACGGCACGCATCACATCACCCTTCTTCACGCGGCCACGCGGAATAGCTTCTTTGACGGAGACAACAATCGTGTCGCCGACAGAAGCGGTTTTCCGTTTGGAACCGCCGAGAACTTTGATGCACTGCACCCGGCGTGCGCCGCTATTATCGGCAACATCCAGATTGGTTTGCATCTGAATCATAATGAGACCCCTTACTCAGCAGCGCCGGGAATAACTTCCCAGCTCTTTAATTTCGAGATCGGACGACATTCGCGGATTTCCACTTTGTCGCCGATTTTCACATCATTGTTCGCATCATGCGCATGATAGCGCTTGGATTTACGAACGGTTTTCTTCATCACCGGATCGGTGAAACGGCGTTCGACAGAAACGACAACTGTTTTGTCGCCCTTATCGCTCACTACCGTGCCTTGCAAAACTCGTTTTGGCATTTTCCTACCTCGTTCCGGCTACTGGTTCGCCGCGCTATGCGCTGTTTTCAACCGCGCAATGGTGCGACGCACTTCCCGCATGCGGGCGGTATTTTCAAGCTGGCCCGAAGCCTGCTGGAAGCGCAGATTAAGTTGCTCTTTTTTCAGCTTCAACAACTCGTCATCGAGCTGGTCAACTGTCATGTCTTTGATTTCGGCCATTTTCATAGTGACACCTATTGTCCTTCACCCGGGCGCGAAACAATGCGCGTGGCGACCGGCAATTTAGCTGCCGCCAATTTCAGGGCTTCATGTGCGACCTCGGCATTAACGCCATCAATCTCAAACATGATACGGCCCGGCTTGACGCGACACGCCCAATATTCCGGCGAACCCTTACCTTTACCCATCCGAACTTCCGTCGGTTTTTTCGAGACCGGCACATCAGGAAAGACGCGGATCCAAACACGACCGGCACGTTTCATGTGACGGGTAATAACACGACGGGCAGCTTCAATTTGGCGCGCGGTAACACGCTCCGGCGAAGTTGCCTTCAGACCAAATGAACCAAAAGTCAGCGTGGTGCCGCCTTTGGCATTGCCGCGAATACGGCCCTTATGAGCCTTGCGGAATTTTGTTCGCTTCGGTTGCAACATAATTTAGTTCTCCGATGCCCCTGAGCCTTGACCGCGCTGCGGGCGATTATTATCGCTCGGCTCATTGCGACGATCACGAGCCATCGGGTCATGCTCCATAATCTCGCCTTTGAAAATCCAGATTTTGACGCCGCAAATACCATAAGCGGTCATCGCTTCGGCCACGCCATAATCAATATCGGCGCGCAATGTATGCAACGGCACACGACCTTCGCGATACCATTCGGTACGGGCAATTTCGGCGCCACCCAAGCGGCCACCGCAATTAATACGAATGCCCAAAGCACCCAAGCGCATGGCCGATTGCACGGCGCGCTTCATGGCGCGACGGAACCCGACGCGACGCTCAAGCTGCTGGGCAATGCTCTCAGCAACCAATTGCGCGTCAACCTCAGGCTTACGCACTTCAACAATGTTCAGCGCCACTTCGCTATCGGTCGTTTTGCCGATGCGCTGTTTCAGCTTCTCAATGTCAGCACCTTTTTTACCGATAATGACACCGGGGCGGGCTGAGTGAATGGTGACGCGGCATTTTTTGTGCGGGCGCTCAATCACGACGCGTGAAATACCGGCCTGACGCAAATCCTTGAACACCATGCTGCGGATTTTCAAATCCTCATGCAGCAAATTGGCATATTCGCCTTTTTCAGCATACCAGCGCGACTCCCAGGTGCGGTTGACGCCGAGGCGCATGCCAATCGGATTAACCTTCTGTCCCATTACGCTTTCTCCTCGACTTCACGCACCACAATGGTGAGTTGGCTGAATGGCTTCAAAATGCGTGCAGCGCGACCCTTCGCACGGGCGCGGAAACGCTTCATGACCAAATTTTTGCCGACATAGGCTTCTGAAACGATGAGGCTGTCAACGTCCAGATTGTGATTGTTCTCGGCATTGGCAATGGCGCTTTGCAGCACTTTCTTCACCTCACCGGCAACACGACGTTGCGAGAACGTTAAATCATTCAAAGCCTGTTCAGCTTTCTTGCCGCGAATAAGTTGCGCAACAAGGTTCAGCTTTTGCGGGCTGGTGCGGATCATCCGACCGACCGCCTTGGCTTCATTTTCCGGCAATTGCCGCTGTAGCGATGCTTTGCCCATGACTAACCTCTTTTCGCCTTCTTATCGGCCGTGTGACCGTAATAGGTGCGCGACGGCGCAAATTCGCCGAATTTGTGCCCAACCATATCCTCAGTCACTGAGACCGGAATATGCTTATGCCCGTTATGAACACCAAAAGTCAGACCGACAAATTGCGGCAGGATCGTCGAGCGACGGCTCCAAATTTTAATGACTTCATTGGTGCGTCCGCTTTCACGCACGGCTTCTGCTTTCTTAAGCAAATAACCGTCAACAAACGGACCTTTCCAGACTGAACGTGTCATCGTGCCAACACTCCTAACGTTTCTTCTTCAGATGGCGGCTGCGCAGGATATATTTATCCGTCGCTTTATTCGACCGCGTACGACGCCCTTTGGTCGGCTTGCCCCAAGGTGTCACCGGATGGCGCCCCCCGGAGGTTTTACCTTCACCACCACCATGTGGGTGGTCGACCGGGTTCATGGCAACACCACGAACCGAAGGACGTTTGCCGAGCCAACGGCTGCGACCGGCTTTCGCCAATTTAATGTTTGACTGGTCCGGATTTGACACCGCACCGACTGTCGCCATGCATGTGCCCAAAACCAAACGCTGCTCGCCCGATGTCAGGCGGATGATGGCATAACCGGCATCCCGACCCACAAGCTGAGCGAAGGTTCCGGCTGAACGCGCAATCTGTGCGCCCTTACCCGGCTTCAATTCAATATTGTGAATAATCGTCCCAATCGGGATTGATTTCAGCGGCATGGCATTGCCCGGCTTCACGTCAACGCTTTCGCCCGAAATCACCTTATCACCGGCGGCCAAACGCTGTGGCGCGATGATGTAGGCTTGCTCGCCATCCGTATAGGTGATGAGCGCGATAAAGGCGGAGCGGTTGGGATCATATTCCAGACGCTCGACCGTCGCTTCCATATCAAATTTCTGACGTTTGAAATCAATAATGCGATAGCTGCGCTTATGGCCACCCCCGCGACGACGCGCGGTAATGCGACCGGCATTATTACGCCCGCCCGATTTGGTCAAACCCTCGGTCAGTTTTTTAACCGGCTTGCCGCTATACAGCGCCGCACGGTCAACCTGAACCAGACCACGCTGGCCGGGGGTTGTTGGTTTATATGTCTTAAGTGCCATTCTACCCTACCCCTTACAGACCCGTGGTCACGTCGATTGAGTGACCTTCTTCAAGCGTGATGATGGCTTTTTTCTCATCATTCTGCTTGCCAGCAACACCCCGGAAGCGTTTGGTTTTACCCTTACGAACCAATGTGTTAACGGCTTTCACCTTGACATCAAACAGGGCTTCGACGGCCTCTTTGATAATCGTTTTATTGGCATCCGGCGCGACTTTGAAAACAACCTGATTGTTCTCAGAGGCAATCGTCGATTTCTCGGTGATTACCGGCTTGCGGATGACGTTGTAATAAATCTCGCGGCTCATTTGAAACGCTCCTTCAAGCTATCAAGAGCCGCTTTGGTCAGAACCAGCTTCTCTCGGCGCAAAATGTCATAGACATTAATGCCCTGTGCAGGCAGCACATCGATATGAGCAATATTGCGGGCCGCGCGGGCGAAATTCGTATCCACTTCCGCGCCATCAATCACCAGAGCATTATCAATGCCCAATTTAACGAGCTGCTTTTTCAAATCAGCCGTCTTGCCGTCTTTCGACTTGGCATCGGCCAATACAACCAATGATTCATCGGCTTGCTTGCTCGACAGTGCCATTTTCAGCGCCAAAGCCCGAACCTTTTTCGGCATATCAATGGCGTGGCTGCGAACAACCGGACCATGCGCCTTACCACCACCGATAAAGATGTTGGATTTACGGTTACCGTGACGCGCACCGCCGCCACCTTTTTGGCGACCGAATTTTTTGGTCGTGCCCGCGATTTCACCGCGCGGCTTGGTTTTATGCGTACCGGCCTGACGTTTGGCAAGCTGGTAATTCACCATGCGCTGCAAAATATCGGCGCGCGGTTCGATACCGAACAGAGCCTTGTCGAGAGTCACCTCGCCATCGGCCTTCGCATCAAGCGTTTGAACTTGCGCTTTCATTATTCGCTATCCTTCTTGTCTTCTTCAGCCGCAGCTTCTTCGGCGGGAGCCTCTTCAGCCACAGCTTCTTCGGCCGGAGCCCCGTCAGCAGGTGCTTCCGCAACCGGCGCTTCAGCAGCTTCTTCAACAATCTCTTCCGTCACATCCTCAGCAGGTGCTTCTTCTGCGGCGGCTTGCTCGGCAGGTGCCTCAGCTTCAACCAAACCGGCCGGATAGGGCAGGTCAGCAGGCAGCGGACGCTTCACCGCATCACGCAGCAAAATCCAACCACCCTTGGCACCGGGCACGGCGCCCTTGACCATCAGCAGGCCGCGCGTCGTGTCGGTTTTAACGACTTCCAAATTCTGAATGGTCACGCGGCTATCGCCCATGTGACCGGCCATTTTCTTGCCTTTAAACACCTTACCGGGGTCTTGGCACTGGCCGGTTGAACCATGCGAACGGTGTGAAATCGACACACCGTGCGTGGCACGCAAGCCGCCGAAATTATGGCGCTTCATCGCACCGGCAAAACCCTTACCGATGGATGTGCCCGTGGCATCAACTTTTTGACCTTCGATAAAGTGACCGGCGGACAATTCAGCGCCCACATCAATCATATTATCGGCGCTGACGCGGAATTCAGCCACGCGGCGCTTAGGTTCTACTTTGGCTTTGGCGAAATGACCGCGCATGGCGCTGCTTGTGCGTTTCACTTTGGCAAAACCCGAACCAAGCTGAACGGCTGAATAGCCATCCTTCTCTTCCGTGCGCTGGGCAACAACCTGGCACTTGTCGAGTTTCAGCACAGTGACGGGCACATGTTTACCGGCTTCGGTAAACAGGCGGGTCATGCCGAGTTTCTGAACGATTAATCCGGAACGCATAATGACGTCTCCCAGTCCCTACAATTTAATCTGAACATCGACACCGGCTGGCAGGTCGAGTTTCATCAAGGCATCAACGGTTTGTGGCGTTGGATCGACAATGTCGAGCAGTCGTTTATGCGTCCGCATTTCAAACTGGTCGCGACTTTTCTTGTCGATATGCGGGCCACGCAGAACCGTATATTTTTCAATATGTGTCGGAAGCGGAATGGGTCCGCGCACATCCGCACCGGTGCGTTTGGCAGTATTCAAAATCTCACGCGCTGAGTTATCCAGCACGCGATGGTCAAACGCTTTCAGGCGGATACGAATGTTTTGTGACTGTACCATTTTCTATTCCGTTTCCAATCAAAAGAGGCGCGCCCCGAAGGGCACGCCCATAATTTCTTACTCAATAATTGCTGCGACGACGCCGGCGCCGACAGTGCGGCCACCTTCACGGATAGCGAAGCGCAGCTTCTCTTCCATGGCGACCGGCACAATCAACTCGACTTCCATCTCAACATTATCACCCGGCATCACCATTTCCGTGCCTGATGGCAGCGAGCAAACGCCCGTCACATCAGTCGTGCGGAAATAGAATTGCGGACGGTAATTGGTAAAGAACGGCGTGTGACGGCCACCCTCTTCTTTCGTCAGAATATAAGCCTCAGCCTTAAACTTCGTATGCGGGGTAATTGAACCCGGCGCACATAAAACCTGACCGCGCTCAACATCTTCGCGCTTCGTACCACGCAGAAGAACACCGACATTATCACCCGCCTCACCGCTATCAAGCAGCTTGCGGAACATTTCAACACCCGTGCAAGTCGTCGTCGTCGTATCTTTAATGCCAACGATTTCAATATCATCACCAACATTAATAATACCGCGCTCAACGCGACCCGTCACAACCGTGCCACGACCCGAAATTGAGAACACATCCTCAATCGGCATCAAGAAAGGCTGGTCCTTCGGACGCTCAGGCTGCGGGATATAAGCATCAACTTCATCCATTAAAGACATAATCGCTTCCGCGCCAATCGCTTCATCACGACCCTCAAGAGCGGCCAATGCCGAACCCTTAACAATCGGAATATCATCGCCCGGGAATTCATAAGATGACAAAAGCTCACGCACTTCCATCTCAACAAGCTCCAAAAGCTCGTCATCATCAACCTGGTCAACCTTGTTCAGGAACACAACCAAAGCCGGAACACCAACCTGACGCGCCAACAAAATATGCTCGCGGGTCTGAGGCATCGGGCCGTCAGCCGCATTCACAACCAAAATCGCGCCATCCATTTGCGCCGCACCCGTGATCATGTTCTTCACATAGTCAGCGTGACCCGGGCAATCAACATGCGCGTAGTGACGCGCTTCCGTCTCATATTCAACGTGGGCCGTCGAAATCGTGATGCCGCGCTCTTTCTCTTCAGGCGCTTTATCAATGTCGGAATAATCAGAAAACTCTGCTCCACCTTTTTCAGCCAATACTTTCGTAATCGCAGCTGTCAGCGTCGTCTTACCATGGTCAACATGACCAATCGTGCCAATGTTGCAATGCGGCTTATTACGCTCAAATTTCTCTTTCGACATCTTCGTTCCTCTCAGTCAATTTGCCCTAAAGGGCGATTAGGCCATTTTCGAAATCACATCATCAGATACCGCTTGCGGCACTTGATCATAGTGATCGAAAAGCATTGAATATTGCGCGCGACCCTGGGTCATAGAACGCAATGTGTTTACATAACCAAACATATTTGCCAGCGGCACCATGGCAGTAATGACAGATGCATTACCGCGGGCTTCCGTGCCGCGCACTTGGCCACGGCGGCTGTTCAAATCGCCAATCACGTCGCCCATATGCTCATCCGGTGTCACCACCTCAACCTGCATAATCGGCTCCAACAATTTGGCACCGGCATCTTGCGACGCTTCACGGAAAGCGGCGCGCGCCGCGATTTCAAACGCCATGACGCTGGAGTCAACATCGTGATAAGCGCCGTCATGAAGGGTGACTGAGAAATCAATCATCGGGAAACCGGCCAATACGCCGTTTTCACGAACACTCTCAATGCCCTTCTCAACGCCCGGGATGTATTCCTTCGGAATGGCACCACCGACGATTTTGTTTTCAAATTCGTAACCGCCACCCGGTTGCAACGGGGTAATGGTCATTTTCACGCGCGCAAACTGACCCGAACCACCCGACTGTTTCTTGTGGGTGTAATCGACATCCGTCACTTTGGTGAAGGTCTCACGATAAGCCACTTGCGGCGCACCGACATTGGCTTCGACTTTAAATTCGCGCTTCATGCGGTCGACAATAATGTCGAGGTGAAGCTCGCCCATTCCGGCGATAACGGTTTGGCCGCTTTCTTCGTCAGATTTGACGCGGAATGACGGGTCTTCCTGTGCCAAGCGGCTGAGGGCCAGACCCATTTTCTCTTGGTCACCTTTGGTTTTCGGCTCAACCGCAACCTCAATAACCGGATCGGGGAATTCCATACGCTCGAGGATAACCGGTGCTTCTTGCTCGCACAGCGTGTCGCCCGTTGTCGTATCTTTAAGGCCAACCAACGCAACAATGTCACCGGCATAAGCCTCTTTAATCTCTTCGCGGGAATTGGCATGCATTTGCAGCATACGACCAATGCGCTCGCGCTTATCTTTCACTGTATTGACCAAAGTCGCACCGCTTTCGAGCTTGCCCGAATAAATCCGCGCAAAGGTCAAAGAACCGACAAACGGGTCATTGGCAATTTTAAAGGCCAGCATGGAGAGCGGCTCATCATCTGAGCTTTCGCGCACCACTTCTTCATCGGTTTTGGCGTCAATGCCCTGAATGGCTTCAACTTCCAAAGGCGACGGCATGAAATCAACGACCGCGTCAAGCAGCGGCTGAACACCTTTGTTTTTAAAGGCCGTGCCGTTCAACACCGGAACGAAATTTTGTTCGATTGTGCCCCTGCGGATAAGACGGATGAGCGTTTCTTCATCAGGCTCATTGCCTTCGAGATAGGCTTCCATCACCGTGTCGTCCAACTCGACAACCGCCTCAACCATAGCAGCACGATATTCATCGGCTTGGTCTTTCAGCGAGTCGCGAATATCGACATATTCATAATCAGCGCCCAGATCTTCCGCTTTCCACAGAATCTCTTGCATTTTCACGAGGTCAATCAGGCCCTCATAATCTGACTCAGCGCCAATCGGCAATTGCAGCACCAAAGGATTGGCACCCAGACGGTCGGTAATCATATCAACGCAACGGAAGAAGTCGGCACCGATGCGATCCATTTTATTGACGAAGCACATGCGCGGCACAGAATATTTATCCGCCTGACGCCATACTGTTTCTGATTGCGGCTCAACACCGGCAACCGAGTCAAATACGGCGACCGCGCCGTCCAACACCCGCAAGCTACGTTCAACTTCAATGGTGAAATCAACGTGGCCGGGTGTGTCGATGATGTTGATGCGCTTATCGCGCCAGAAGCAGGTTGTCGCCGCTGAGGTAATGGTAATACCGCGCTCTTGCTCTTGCTCCATCCAGTCCATTGTGGCCGCGCCATCATGCACTTCACCAATCTTGTAGCTCACGCCTGTGTAATACAGAATGCGCTCAGTGGTGGTGGTCTTACCGGCGTCGATATGCGCCATGATACCGATATTGCGATAATCTTTAAGGTCTGTGCTACGTGCCATGGTGTCGGGTCCTAGAAAAAACTACCAGCGATAATGAGAGAATGCGCGGTTTGCTTCGGCCATGCGATGCGTGTCTTCACGCTTCTTGACAGCCGAGCCGCGATTATTAAGGGCATCCATCAGCTCACCGGCCAAACGGTCAACCATGGTATTTTCGCCGCGCCCACGCGCTGCCGAAATCAGCCAACGAATGGCCAGAGCCTGACGACGGTCGGGGCGCACCTCAACCGGAACCTGATAGGTCGCACCACCAACACGGCGAGAGCGCACTTCAACAGCAGGCATGATGTTTTCGAGAGCTTCGTGGAAAACCGCGACCGGCTCCCGCGACAGCTTGCTTTCGATATTATCGAGAGCCCCATAAATGATACGCTCGGCAGTTGATTTTTTGCCGTGCAGCATCAATGAATTCATAAATTTGCTCAGAACCTCATCGCCATATTTGGCGTCGGGGATAATCTGGCGTTTTTCAGCGCGGTGACGTCGTGACATGAAACAGCTCCCTACTTCGGACGCTTAGCGCCGTATTTCGAACGACGCTGCTTACGATCTTTAACGCCCTGTGTATCAAGGACGCCGCGAATAATGTGATAGCGAACACCCGGCAAGTCTTTCACGCGTCCACCGCGGATCATGACCACTGAGTGTTCTTGCAAATTGTGCCCCTCACCCGGGATATAGCTGGTGACTTCGAAGCCGTTGGTCAGGCGCACACGAGCCACTTTACGAAGCGCTGAGTTCGGCTTCTTTGGTGTGGTTGTGTAAACGCGGGTGCAAACGCCACGGCGCTGCGGGCATTGATCCATCGCCGGCACCTTATTGCGTTTCAACACTTTTTTCCGCGGCTTGCGGATAAGCTGGTTAATGGTCGGCATACTGCCTACTCCCAATCTTCAAACACGAACAGGCCAAGCCGAGCGATGCCTTATGATATGAGCGGCAAGCTCTTCAAAACCCATTCACCGACAACCCAAAAACCTTTGCGGCTGCGGCGCGTTAAGCAGAGGATCCAACCCAAGGCGGGATCATGCGTCCAAATTGTTTACTTCAGATACTCAACAGCGTTTAGGTTCATCATCACGAGTAAGACCCCGAAACAGCAGAAAACCTACAGTCCTGTCACCAAAGTAAGCGTTTCATAGGGGAATCAACTGCGTCGGTCAAGCACTGTTTTTCAAGCTTTTTATGGCCGAAAAAGAAAAATGCCGGTCTCCCTTGTGGAAAACCGGCATAATTCGAATTTAGTGCATATATTTCAATGCGTTAGATAATCACCCTTCGGCCGGAACAGCCGCATCATCGCCCTCATCTGCGGGCAATTCAGGGGTCGGATTCAGCGCCTCAAGTTCGGCATCGCGCGCGGCGGCCTCCCCTTTCAGACGCTGCATCAGGCCACCGGTACCGGCAGGAATCAGACGACCGACAATGACGTTCTCTTTCAAGCCGACAAGCTCGTCATATTTGCCATTAATCGCCGCTTCCGTCAGCACGCGCGTCGTCTCTTGGAACGAGGCGGCTGAGATGAAGGAACGGGTTTGCAGAGAGGCTTTTGTGATGCCCAACAAAATCGGCGCGGCGACGGGCGGCTCTTTGCCTTCCGCTTTCAGACGCTCGACTTCTTCCTCAAACTCAATGCGGTCGATTTGCTCTTCTTTCAGATAAATACTGTCTGCGGTGACTTGAACTTCAACTTTTTGCAGCATTTGGCGAACAATCACCTCAATGTGCTTATCGTTAATGGTCACGCCTTGGAGACGATACACATCCTGAATCTCGTTAATGAGATAAGCGGCCAGCTCTTCCACACCGGAAATTGCCAAAATATCATGCGGGGCCGGATGGCCATCAATCAGATATTCGCCCTTCTCGATAACATCGCCTTCTTGCACCGACAAATGCTTGGCTTTTGGCACCAAATATTCGACCGGCTCTTGATCGGCAGATTCCGGCTGAATGACGATGCGACGCTTATTCTTATAATCGCGGCCAAATTCAACCTTACCGGTAATCTCAGCAATAATCGCATGGTCTTTCGGACGACGCGCTTCGAAAAGCTCCGCCACTCGCGGCAGACCACCGGTAATGTCACTGGTTGACGCGCCCTCGGTCGGAATACGCGCCAATGTGTCACCGGCATGGACGCTCGCGCCCGGCTCAACCGACAAAATAGCGTCAGCGGCCAGAATGAAGCGGGCTTCATTGCCATTGGACAGGGTTTTGATTTGACCCTTATCGTCTTTCACGACCATGGCCGGTTTCAAGTCACTGCCGCGTGTGCCGGTGGAATTATCAATGACGACGCGCTGGCTGATGCCGGTCGCTTCATCAGTGGTTTCCGTTACCGTGACACCTTCGACGAGGTCTTCAAACTGAACCACGCCATCAAGCTCGGTCAAAATCGGAATGGCATAGGGTTCCCATTCAGCCAAACGGTCACCGCGGGCAACCTCTTGGCCTTCTTCGACCCGCAAGCGCGCGCCATAAGCCAATTTATGACTGGCCCGCTCAAGCCCATTATTATCGACAATCTTGATAAGCACATTACGGCTCATCACCACCGGACGGCCTGAGCTATCCTTAACAATGCTGGCATTCTCAAGCTGCACAACACCGTCGGCATTGGATTCGATAAAGGATTGGTCAACAACCTGCGCCGTGCCACCAATGTGGAACGTCCGCATGGTCAGCTGTGTGCCCGGCTCACCGATGGATTGCGCCGCAATCACACCGACAGCCTCACCGATATTCACCGGCGTGCCGCGTGCCAAGTCACGACCGTAACAGGTCGCGCAAACACCGGATTTGGTTTCACAAGTCAGCGGCGAGCGCACTTTAATGTTCACCAAATTGGCTTCTTCAATGGCCGGAGCATGTTCTTCCGAAATCAAAGTGCCTTTCTTGATGATGACTTCATCAGTTGCTGGATTGACAACATTCTCAACCGGCACACGACCCAAGACACGCTCAGACAATGAGGTGATAACTTCACCCGCATCCACCACGGCAGCGACGGTGATGCCGTCTTTGGTGCCGCAATCGACTTCATTGACAATGCAATCTTGCGCCACATCAACCAGACGACGTGTCAGATAACCGGAGTTCGCTGTTTTCAGCGCCGTATCGGCCAGACCTTTACGCGCCCCGTGGGTTGAGTTGAAGTATTCAAGAACCGACAGACCCTCTTTAAAGTTAGAGATAATCGGCGTCTCAATAATCTCACCCGACGGCTTGGCCATCAGGCCACGCATACCGGCAAGCTGTTTCATCTGAGCGGGTGAACCACGCGCCCCTGAATGAGACATCATGTAAATGGAGTTGATGAAGCTATCATCATCTGCATCACCGGCATCGACGGTGGAAATTTTGCCCATCATGGCATCGGCCACACGGTCTGTGCAACGCGCCCAGGCATCAACAACCTTGTTATATTTCTCGCCTTGCGTAATCAGGCCATCAATATATTGCTGCTCATATTCCTTCACCAAAGCGCCGGTTTCATCAATCAAACCGATTTTATCTTCGGGAATAACCATATCATCCTTACCAAAGGAGATACCGGCTTTACACGCTTCGCGGAAACCGACTTTCATAATATGGTCGCAGAAAATGACGGTCTCTTTTTGACCGCAATGGCGATAAACCGCATCAATCACCTTCGAAATTTCTTTCTTGGTCATCAGCTTATCAATCGTGCCATAGGGCAGATTAATATGCTTGGGCAGTTCTTGACCCAGCATGAAACGCCCGGCCGTTGTATCAACCACACGCTGCACGAGATTACCCTCAGCATCGATTTCTTCAATGCGGGCTTTGATTTTCGTGTGCAGGGTCAGCGCTTTATTATCCAGCGCCATTTCCAGCTCAGCCAAATCAGAGATAATCATGCCCTCGCCTTTCAGGCCATCGCGCTGCAAGGTCATGTAATACAGACCCAGCACGATATCCTGTGACGGCACGATAATCGGCGCGCCATTGGCCGGGTGCAGAATATTATTGGTGGACATCATCAAGACGCGCGCTTCCAATTGCGCTTCCAGCGATAGCGGCACGTGAACAGCCATTTGGTCGCCGTCAAAGTCGGCGTTAAAGGCGGCACAAACCAGCGGATGAAGCTGAATGGCCTTACCCTCAATCAGTGTCGGTTCAAATGCCTGAATGCCCAAACGGTGCAAGGTCGGCGCGCGGTTCAGCATCACCGGATGCTCGCGGATAACCTCGTCGAGAATATCCCAAACCTCGGGACGTTCTTTCTCCACCATTTTCTTCGACTGTTTGACGGTGGCCGACAGGCCCTTCGCCTCAAGGCGCGAATAGATAAACGGCTTGAACAATTCCAGCGCCATTTTCTTCGGCAAACCGCATTGATGCAGTTTCAGTTCAGGCCCCACCACAATTACCGAGCGGCCTGAATAGTCAACGCGCTTGCCGAGCAAGTTTTGACGGAAACGGCCCTGCTTACCTTTCAGCATATCTGAAAGCGATTTCAGCGGACGCTTATTGCCACCTGTAATGACGCGGCCACGGCGGCCATTGTCAAACAGCGCATCAACAGATTCTTGCAGCATACGCTTTTCATTACGCACGATAATATCGGGCGCGCGCAATTCAATCAGACGCTTCAGACGATTATTCCGGTTAATCACGCGGCGATATAAATCGTTCAAATCGGAGGTCGCGAAACGACCGCCATCAAGCGGCACAAGCGGACGAAGTTCCGGCGGAATGACCGGCACAACATTCAAAATCATCCACTCAGGACGACCGCCCGAGCGCAAAAAGGCTTCAACAACCTTCAGGCGCTTGGCCAGTTTCTTCGGCTTTAATTCGGTTGTGGCTTCGGCAATGCCGATACGCAATTCTTCGCGCAATTCCTCAAGGTTCAACTCCTCAAGCATCACCCGCACGGCTTCCGCACCGATACCGGCAACGAAATTATCTTCGCCATGCTCGTCTTGCGCGTCGAAATATTCTTCTTCCGTCAGCAATTGCCCTTTTTCAAGCGGCGACAGCATCGGGTCGAGAATGATGAAGTTTTCGAAATAGAGCACACGCTCCAAATCCTTCAGCGTCATATCCAGCAGCAGGCCAATACGGCTCGGCAGTGACTTCAAGAACCAGATATGGGCGACCGGCGCGGCCAGCTCAATATGACCCATGCGCTCGCGGCGCACTTTAGTCAATGTCACTTCGACACCGCATTTCTCGCAAATGACGCCTTTAAACTTCATCCGCTTATATTTGCCGCACAAGCATTCATAATCCTTAATCGGACCAAAAATACGGGCGCAAAAAAGACCATCGCGTTCCGGTTTGAACGTCCGATAGTTAATGGTTTCCGGCTTCTTAATCTCGCCATATGACCAAGAGAGAATTTTCTCCGGGCTGGCAATAGAAATACGGATCTGATCGAAGGCCTGTTGATTGGCCTGCGGGTTGAAAATGTTCATGACCTCTTGGTTCATGCGCTCTTCTCCTGCGTAACGGCTGACGCCGCTCTATTCCTGATTTTCTTTGCGGCTCTCTGTCAATTCGACATTGAGACCCAAAGACCGGATTTCCTTCACCAACACATTAAAGCTCTCCGGAATACCGGCTTCGAATGTGTCATCACCTTTAACAATCGCTTCATAGACTTTCGTCCGGCCCGCAACATCATCGGATTTAACCGTCAGCATTTCCTGCAATGTGTAGGCCGCGCCATAGGCTTCCAAAGCCCACACTTCCATCTCACCGAAACGCTGGCCGCCAAACTGGGCTTTACCACCAAGCGGCTGCTGGGTAACGAGGCTGTATGGGCCAATGGAACGGGCGTGGATTTTGTCATCCACCAGATGGTGCAGTTTCAGCATATAGATGTAGCCGACAGTGACTTTACGGTCGAATGGTTCGCCTGTGCGGCCATCGTGCAATTGCACCTGACCGGAACTGTCAATGCCCGCCTTGCCGAGCATCTCGACAATGTCACCTTCAACCGCGCCGTCAAATACCGGCGTTGCCACCGGCACACCGCGACGCAATGTCTGGCTCATCTCAATGGCCTCGCCATCGGATAGTTTGCCGACAGCCGGGTCATCAGAATAAACATCTTTCAGCGTTGCCTTCACCGTCTCGACATTGCCTTCGCGCTCATATGCGGTCAGCGCGTCATTAATTTGACGCCCCAAACCGGCACATGCCCAACCCAAATGCGTTTCGAGAATTTGCCCGACATTCATTCGGCTTGGCACCCCAAGCGGGTTCAGCACAATATCAACCGGCGTGCCGTCATCATGATATGGCATGTCTTCAACCGGCATGATGCGGCTGATAACACCCTTATTGCCGTGACGACCGGCCATTTTATCACCGGGCTGCAATTTACGCTTCACGGCAACATAAACCTTAATCATTTTCATGACGCCGGGCGGCAATTCATCACCACGTTGCAGCTTATCGACCTTGTCTTCAAAGCGCGCCTCAAGCTCCGCTTTGGCATCGTCAAACTGCTTCTTCATGGCTTCGACTTCGGCCATCGACGCATCGTTTTTCAGCGCAATCTGCCACCATTGGCTATTGGCCAAATCATCGAGCATGGCATTGGTGATTTTCGCATCGGCACCGATACCGGACGGGCCGGAAGCGGCTTGCTTGCCGACCAGCAATTCTTCGAGACGCTTGTAAACATTGCGTTCCAGAATGGCCAATTCGTCATCACGGTCTTTCGCCAGGGCTTCAATTTCTTCCCGCTCAATCGCCAAAGCACGTTCATCTTTGTCAATGCCGTGACGGTTAAACACCCGCACTTCAACAATCGTTCCGGCAGTTCCGGGCGGCAGTTTCAGTGACGTGTCACGCACATCAGAGGCTTTCTCACCGAAAATGGCGCGCAGAAGTTTTTCTTCCGGCGTCATCGGGCTTTCGCCTTTCGGGGTGATTTTACCGACCAGAATATCGCCCGGATTCACCTCAGCACCGATATAAACAATACCGGCCTCATCAAGATTACTCAGCGCCTCTTCACCGACATTTGGAATGTCGCGGGTAATTTCTTCCGGACCCAATTTCGTATCACGCGCCATCACTTCAAATTCTTCAATATGAATTGAGGTGAACACGTCATCGCGCACAATGCGCTCAGAAATCAAAATCGAATCTTCAAAGTTGTAGCCATTCCAAGGCATAAACGCGACCAGCACGTTACGGCCAAGCGCCAATTCGCCAAGCTCGGTTGACGGGCCATCGGCCACAACATCACCGACCTCAACACGGTCACCAACACGCACCAGCGGACGCTGGTTAATGCAGGTGGACTGATTGGAGCGTTGGAATTTCCGCAGATTGTAAATATCAACGCCGGGTTTCGAGGCATCGGTCTCTTCCGTTGCCCGAATAACGATACGCGTCGCATCCACTTGGTCAACCACACCGGCACGGCGGGCAGAAATGGCAGCACCACTATCGCGGGCCACAACTTCTTCCATGCCCGTGCCGACAAGCGGGGCTTCTGCTTGCAGCAGCGGCACGGCTTGACGTTGCATGTTCGAGCCCATCAAAGCGCGGTTGGCGTCATCATTTTCAAGGAAAGGAATAAGCGCCGCAGCAACCGAGACAATCTGTTTCGGGGAGACGTCGAGCAAGTCCACCATATCGGGCGGCACCATTTCAAAATCACCGTTAATGCGGCAGTTAATCAACTCATCAGACAGCTTGCCGCTATCATCAATCGCAATATTGGCCTGCGCCACACGGAAGCGCGCTTCCTCCA
>JAQWZC010000146.1 GCA_029253645.1 Alphaproteobacteria bacterium
TCGCTTCTCGCTTGGGTTTGCCAATGTCGATATCGGCTCGAAGCGCATCATTTCATAGATTATGCGGGCAGCTATCAGGCGCTGTCACACAGCTATTTAATGCAATGGCGGCCGCAGGCCGGGCGTTGGCAAATGCGTCTGAAATCCGGCACACGCCGCGCGCCGCTGGGCAATTTTTCGATACAGAAAAACGACACGCTGACGCTAGAATTTGAATTGGCCTTTTAGCGCAAATCGGGCGGCGTGGCCTCAGCCGTCAAAGCGGTTGTCGCCTCATCCAAAGCCATCACGCTTTGCTCTTTCGAACCGAGGCGACGCATGGAGACCGTGCCCTCCTCAGCCTCGCGTTTGCCGACGGCCAAAATCACCGGCACTTTGGCCAGCGAATGTTCGCGCACTTTATAATTAATCTTTTCATTACGCACATCGGCGCGCGCGCGCAGACCTTGCGCTTTCAAGGCCGCGACCACTTGATGGCCATAATCATCAGCTTCCGTGGTAATCGGGCAGACAACAATCTGCTCGGGCGCCAACCAAAGCGGCATTTTACCGGCATAGCTTTCCAGCATAATGCCGATAAAACGTTCCAATGTGCCCAGCACGGCGCGGTGCAACATCACCGGGCGATGCTTATTGCCGTCTTCGCCGATATAAGCCGCATCCAACCGCTCGGGCAGCACAAAGTCGAGTTGCAGCGTGCCGCATTGCCAAGTCCGGCCAATCGCATCGCGCAAATGATATTCAATTTTCGGGCCGTAAAACGCCCCCTCGCCCGGCAGTTCTTCCCATTCCAGACCCGCCGCGGTCAGGGCTTCGCGCAAGCCGCCTTCGGCGCGGTCCCAAACATCGTCCTCACCGGCCCGCATATCGGGCCGCAGCGCCAGCTTTACCGATACATCTTCAAAACCCAAATCCGTATAGACTTGTGTCACCAGCCCGCAAAAATCGACCGCCTCAGAAATAATCTGATCTTCGCGGCAGAAAATATGCGCGTCATCCTGCGTCATTTGCCGCACCCGCATCAGCCCGTGCAGCGCGCCATGCGCCTCATTGCGATGACAGCAGCCAAACTCGGCCATGCGTATCGGCAAGTCGCGATAGGATTTAATGCCCTGTTTAAAAATCTGCACATGCGCCGGACAATTCATCGGCTTAATGGCCATTAAATCGGCATCGGCGGAAATCACTGCGTCGCCATCCTCGATAGAGGGCACCTCATCGGGCACGACAAACATATTCTCGCGAAACTTATCCCAATGGCCCGACTGCTCCCAAAAGCGTTTATCCAAAAGCTGCGGCGTCTTCACCTCTTCATAGTGATGCGCGTTGAGGCGGCGGCGAATATATTGCTCAAGCTGCTGCCAAATCGTGTAGCCCTTGGCATGCCAGAACACGCTGCCCTGCGCCTCTTCCTGCAAATGGAATAAATCCATTTCGCGGCCCAGCTTGCGGTGGTCGCGCTTTTCGGCTTCCTCCACCATATGCAGATAGGCTTTCAGCTCTTTCTCATTGCCCCAGCATGTGCCGTAAATGCGCTGCAACATTTCATTATTACTGTCGCCGCGCCAATAGGCACCGGCCAGCTTGGTCAGCTTAAAGGCTTTGCCCAGCTTGCCGGTTGAGGGCAAATGCGGGCCGCGACACAAATCTTTCCACGCGCCCTGCCGATAAACCGTAATCGTCTGCTCGGCCGGAATGGCTTCAATAATCTCAGCCTTATAGGCCTCGCCAATCTCGCGAAAATGCGCCACCGCGTCATCGCGGTTCCATTCCTCGCGGATAATATCCTCATTGCGGTCAACGATTTCCTTCATGCGCTTTTCAATCGCCTCAAGGTCATCAAGGCTGAACGGCGTCTCGCGGGCAAAATCATAATAAAAGCCGTTTTCAATCACCGGCCCAATGGTCACTTGCGTGCCCGGAAAAAGCTCCTGCACGGCCTCGGCCAAAACATGCGCGCAATCATGGCGCATCAGTTCCACGCCCTCCGCATCGGCGGCGGTCACCACCGCCACTTCGGCATCGCAATCGACAGGCACGGCCAAATCGGTCAGCGCGCCATTGACTTTCCATGCCAAGGCTTTCTTGCCCAGCGAGTTTGAAATGCTGGTGGCAAAAGCGTGACCGTCTATGGGTCCGTCAAATTGGCGCGTCGCGCCATCGGGCAGTGTCAGCGTAATCATGTCTCTGCGTGCTCTTTTCTGGCTTTAATTCTCCAAGGTGCATACCAAGCTGGGCGAGAAATCTCAACAGGTACCGGATCAAAACCGTGCCGCGCCCCCAAAGCCTCTATCGGATGGCAATGCGACAGCCGCTTTAAACTGAGCCACAGCCCCGCCCAAGCGCCATGCGCGCGCACCGCCGCCAGCGCATATTCCGAACATGTCGGCTGAAATCGACAGCGCGGCCCCAGCACGGGCGAGATGACCAAGCGATAAAAATGCACCGGCAAAAGAATAAGGAAGGCAAAGACAGTTCGCATCATGACGCCTATAGTAACAGGCAAGCGGCAAAGAAAACACCGCAAAGGAACAGGCATGGACACGCTGGAATATGAATTTGAGGGCGAGGTGTGGCTCTGGTCGGGCAAGAGAACCGATTGGTGGTTCATCACCATGCCGCAAGATATGAGCGACCATGCGCAGCATTTCACGAAACATGTGCAGCGCGGGTTTAAATCGCTCAAGGTCAATGCGCGCATTGGCGGCAGCGAATGGCAGACCTCCATGTTTCCGTCGAAAGAACGCAAAAGCTATCTTCTGCCCGTCAAAAAAGCCATCCGTGACGCCGAGGGCGTGAAAGTCGGCAAACCGCAAAAAGTCAAAGTGACCGTGCTGGGCTTGTGAGGGGTTTAGTTGGCTCTATCGCAAATGCTTATCCAAAGCCTTTTTTGCTTCAGGCAAATGCGGCTTTAGTGATTTTTCCAGTTTTTCAAAATGGATTGCCATCCACTCAATAAAATAATCCCAAGCATCCATATCGAGGCCATTGTCTATTTGCTTTTCAAAATAAATTTGACACGACTTTTGCTGAGGGTTTGACTGCCAACTAATCGGCTCGCCTAAATCCGCTTCAATTTGTTCTTTGTGATTGCTGATTTCCGAACCAAAGCTGAAGGCGGTGGGTATCACTGGTGTTTCTAAATTCATAATTGCAAACGCCAGAAATTGCGCGAAGCCCTGTCTTCCTGTCGCCTTCGATTGCCTGATAACCAGCGCTGACAAAAGAAGAAATCAGTTTTCTGTTAAACCGCCGCCAGAGAGTTTCTTTGTTACTCATTTCCCCCTCCCCTTGTTGTTTTTATTGGGGTGATGAGACGATCTTAGCCTAAACGCCGAGTTGCGCCAAACAATCTTCCACCGCGTCAAAGGTCAGCAGGGTTGAGGCGTGGCGGTTTTTATAGTCGCGCACCGGTTCCAGCACTTCGAGGTCCGACCATTTGCCGCCCCGCGCCGAATCTTGCGGCGGCGGCCCGTCTTGCTTCAGCATGGCGCGCATTTGCGCCGCCACATCGCGCAATTCTTGCGGGCGCGCGCCGATAATCTCCCGCGCCATGACCGAGCTTGAGGCTTGGCCCAGCGCGCAGGCCTCAACCTCATGGGCGAAGGCGGCGACCGTGTTGTCATCGGCCAAGCTCAATTCGACATGCACTTTAGAGCCGCATAGCCGCGATTGGGCATCGGACTGTGCGGCGGCATTGTCCAGCCGTCCAATATGCGAAATCTGTGCCGCCAGCTTCAAAATCCGCTGATTATACAGCTCGTTCATCATTTCGCGGGCTTCCAAATCGTGCCATCCGCCGTGTCTTCAATGGCGACGCCCAAGGCGGTCAGCTTGTCGCGCGCCGCATCGGCGGCAGCATAGTCTTTATCGGCGCGGGCCTGGGCGCGCGCGGCGATTAACGCCTCGACCTCTGCCGCATCAATATCGCCGGACGCGGTTTGCGCGGCAAACCAATCGGCCGGGTCTTGCTGCAATAGGCCCATTAAATTGCCCGCCGCCAACAGCGCGCCCTTGCCCTCGGGCGTGTCGGCGCGTTTGGCCAGCGCGAATAATTCGGCCAGCGCTTTCGGTGTGTTCAAATCATCGCATAGCGCGGCCATGAAGGCGTCCGGCACGGCGACCTCAGCCGCGTCACAGGCCGCATCGCGCAGAGCGCCATAAAGCCGGTCGAGATTTTTCTTGGATTGCGTCAGCAAATCGGGCGTGAAATCGAGCCGCGAGCGATATTGCCCTTGCAGCAAAGCCAGCCGCACCGCCTCGCCCGGCGCTTGCGCCAGCAAATCATCCATCACCATAATATTGCCCAGCGATTTCGACATTTTCTCGCCGCCAATATTCAGCATGCCATTATGCAGCCAATAGCGTGCCAACGGCGCGGCATGGGCGCAACGACTCTGCGCCGCCTCATTCTCGTGATGCGGAAATTGCAAATCCGCGCCGCCGCCATGAATATCAATGGTCGCACCGAGATGTTTTTCAATCATCGCCGAGCACTCAATATGCCAGCCCGGCCGCCCGCGCGCCCACACACTATCCCAGCCCGGCTGGTCATCGGTTGAGGGTTTCCACAGCACAAAATCGCCCGGATTTTTTTTATAAGGCGCGACCTCGACCCGCGCACCGGCCAGCATATCCTCTGCCGAGCGGCCCGACAGGCCGCCGTATTCACTGTCCTTTGTGACGTCAAACAGCACATGGCCATCAGCCGCATAGGCGTGGCCGCTAACTATCAGCCCGCCAATCATCGCCTGCATTTCGTCCATATGGCGCGTGGCAAATGGCTCAATATCGGGTGGCAAAACGCCAATCTGCGCGATGTCAGCCGCATATTTTTCGTGAAAACGGCGGCTGATTTCGGAAATATCGACGCCCTCATCGGCGGCTTTGGCATTAATTTTATCATCAATATCGGTGATATTGCGGGCGTAAATCACCTGCGGATAGAGATGCCGCAGCACCCGCACCAACACATCAAACACCACGGCGGGGCGGAAATTGCCAATATGGCATGCGCCGTAAACCGTTGGTCCGCATACATAAATCGTCACGCGGTCGGCATTTTGCGGCACAAATACTTCTTTTTGCCGCGACTGGCTATTGTGCAAAATGAGCTGGTTTTCCATGCGCGCACCATAATAGCGCGCCCGACAGCCAGCAAGCGGTTTTGCCCGCCTGACCGCTTTCGCTGGTAATTTGGCCAATCTGGCCTAATATAAACCAAGTAAGACATATGGCTGCGACCGGTTGCCACCCGAAACGCAGCGCGAGGCGTGTTTGCATGTTTGCAAGACCTTGTGCGTTTTTTATGTGGCGGCGTTTTCATCGTATCATGGCATAAGGCCGTGACTGCTGGGGCCATTCATTGAAAAGGGCATTCAGCGTGCCTGACGAATACCGGGGCGTATTCCCCGTAGGGTGAGGCAAAAATGGACGCAAGAGTTGATGGCAATAACACGCCGACAAATAGGGAACGGGACGTAAAAGTGGATAAACCTTCTCGCGAAGAGGCCGAAGCAGCGGTTCGCACGCTGATTTCATGGGCCGGTGACAATCCTGACCGTGAAGGTCTGGTCGATACGCCAAAGCGCGTTGTCAAAGCATATCAAGAATTTTTTGCCGGATATGAAGAAAATCCGGAAGACGTATTGGGCCGCACTTTCGAGGATGTCGAAGGCTATGACGATATGGTCATGCTGCGCGATATCTCTCTCGAGAGCCATTGCGAGCACCACATGGTGGCGATTTTGGGCAAGGTGCACATCGCCTATATGCCGGTCGATAAGGTTGTCGGCATTTCCAAGCTGGCCCGTGTGATTGAGATTTTCGCCAAACGTCTGCAAACGCAAGAAACTATGACCGCGCAAATTGTTGATTGTATTCAGCGCGTTATGGAGCCTGCCGGTATCGCCATTTTGGTAGATGCCAAGCACCAATGCATGACGACGCGCGGCATCAGAAAGCCGGATGTCGCTACCATCACCACGCAATTTACCGGTGTGTTTGCTGAAGATCCGAAAATGGAAGCGCGCTTCCTTGCCATGATTAACAGCTAGGTTTATAAGTCCCTCAACTTGATTGAGGTAAATCTTATGACCGGACCATTTGCGCCACGCGACACCGTTGAACAGGTTGAAGAAGGCCATGTGCTGGCACCAAAATTTGATGCCAATGGCCTGATTCCCGTTGTCACCACAGATTTTGCCAGCGGCGAATTGCTGATGCATGGCTATATGAATGAGGCCGCGCTGAAGCTGACCATTGAGAGCGGCGAAGCGCATTATTTCTCGCGCTCGCGCCAAGCCATTTGGCACAAGGGCGCAACCAGCGGGCTGGTGCAAACCATCGCCGAAATGCGGATTGATGATGACCAAGACTGCGTTTGGCTGCGGGTGAATGTCGGCGGCAATGGCGCGAGCTGCCATGTCGGCTATCGCTCGTGCTTTTACCGCTCATTGCCGACGGGCGCACTGCCCGACAGCCCGGTCGCGCTGGCCTATGAAGAAGATGAAAAAGTCTTCGACCCGCTCGACGTCTATGGCGACGCCCCCAATCCGACGAAACTTTAGGGTTTATGGGTGTTTCGGGGCTTAAATGAACTCGAACATGTCGATGGTCAAT
>JAQWZC010000003.1 GCA_029253645.1 Alphaproteobacteria bacterium
GCTTCTCAGGCGGCACATCAAATAAATGCCGCGCCTCAATTAATTCCAGCCCCTTATTCATCATGGTCGCGCTATCGACAGATATTTTCGTACCCATATCCCAATTCGGATGCGCCACAGCCTGCGCCGGTGTCACTGCACGCATTTCCTCATAAGACATTGCACGAAACGGCCCACCCGAGGCAGTGAGCACAATTTTATCGACATGGCGCAAATCGCCCGGTCCCTGCAAAAGTTGAAACACCGCATTATGCTCGCTATCAACCGGCAGAATTTGCGTGCCATGCTGCGCCGCCACGCGCATCAGTTGACGCCCACCGGCGACCAGCGCCTCTTTATTCGCCAAGGCCAAAGCGCCACCCTGGCGCGCGCACATAATGGATGGAGCGAGACCGGCAAAACCGACAATCCCCATAATCGCAATATCGCATTTCTGCTGCGCCATTTGCGCGAGGCCATCCGCGCCAACCCAAATATCACCGCTAAAATCGGGCAGAGCGGCGACCAGTTTTGCGCGCCCTGCTTCATCACCAATCACCAAAATTGACGGGTTAAATCGCCGCGCAATATCAGCCAGCTTATCGACATTGCCATCGGCACTGGCGGCCAATAGCGAAAAGCGGTCGGCATGGCGCGCCATTAAATCAAGCGTATTATCGCCAATCGTACCGGTTGCGCCGAAAAGAGAAACCTGCCGCATGGCTACCAAATCCAAAGCGCGGCCGATGACGCGCCGCCGCGCCATAGCACAATCGCATAAGCAATAATGAGCACGCCAATCAGCCCGTCAACGCGGTCAAGCAAACCGCCATGGCCCGGAATAATCGCGCCGGAATCCTTCACATCGAACCGGCGTTTTATGGCGCTTTCAAATAAATCTGCCGCCTGCGCGATGATGGCGAGCAATGGCGCGAGAATGAGAATGCTGGTGAACTGCATATGCCCGAAGCCGAAACCGACCACGGTGAGAAAGGATAAAATACCCGCCAATGCCGCGCCCACCATGCCGCCGAAAAGACCGGCCCAGGTTTTTTTCGGCGAGATGACCGGTGCCAATTTCGGCCCGCCGATAATTTTTCCGGCAAACATGGCGAAAATATCAACCGCCCAAACCGATAAAAGAATATAGCCGATGATAAATTCGCCCAGCGCATCCTCGCGCAAATATTGCGCCACCACCAAAGGCAGCGCGACATAATAAAGCCCGCCGACCAATGGCCCCAAGCGACGCCCTTTGGCCAGCGCAAATGTGGCCGCGACCAGTGAGGCGACAATGATGAGCGCCACCGCATCCACCGCGCCTGCCCACAGCCCAAAGGCCAAAATCGCCACCACGGCGAGGCCGAGAATACGTCCATTATCGGCTGAGGCGGCCAGCAAATTGGCCCATTCGCGGGCCATTAAAAATCCGGCAATGGCGAGTAAAAGCGTAAATGACCAGCCGCCGAATACCACCGGCGCAATGACGAAAGGCAATAACACCAATGCCGAGCGCACGCGCTGCACTAAGCCTTCAAATTTTGCCGGTGCGTCTGCCATATCCCCCCTGCCTATCAGTCTATCTCGCCACGGGCGGAAACCAGACCGAAGCGGCGTTCTCGGTCGGCATAAAAGGCAATCGCGGCTTCCAAATCAGCGCGCGAAAAATCCGGCCATAAAACATCGGTGAAATAAAGCTCGGCATAAGCACTTTGCCAGAGCATGAAATTGCTCAAACGCGACTCGCCACTGGTCCGAATAATGAGGTCAGGATTGGGCATGCCGGCGGTTAACAACTCCGCCGCCAGCACATCGGCATTGATTGATTCCGGATCCAGCG
>JAQWZC010000006.1 GCA_029253645.1 Alphaproteobacteria bacterium
ATCAACGCCGTGGCAACCGCCAAACGTTCGCCAATTTTTGCGCGGCTGCCCTCGGTGACTTCGGTGACGTCGAACACCGAATATTCGAAATCTACATGACAGGCGACGCCGCGATTGCCGGGAATGGTCCAGGGCGTCGTCGTCCAAATAACCGCATAAGTATTGTCCATGCCCTGCACCGGAAACTTAACGAAAATTGTCGGTGAGACATGTTCTTCATATTCGACTTCCGCCTCGGCCAGAGCGGTTTTTTCAACCACCGACCACATAACGGGTTTGGAGCCGCGATATAGCGAGCCGTCCATGATGAATTTTTGAAACTCGGCGACAATGGTCGCTTCGGCATCAAACGCCATTGTGGTGTAAGGGTTTTCCCAATCGCCCAAAACACCGAGCCGTTGGAATTGTTCAGATTGAACAGCGACCCATTTTTCAGCAAATTGGCGGCATTGGGCGCGAAACTCATTGGCCGGAACCGTGTCTTTATCTTGGCCCTTATTGCGATATTGCTCTTCAATCTTCCATTCAATCGGCAGGCCGTGGCAATCCCAGCCCGGCACATAAACCGCATCACGCCCCATCATTTGATGGGCGCGCACAATCACATCTTTCAAAATTTTATTCAGCGCATGGCCGATATGAATATCGCCATTGGCATAGGGCGGGCCGTCATGCAGCACAAATTTCTCGCGCCCCTTGGCATCGGCGCGCAGTTTGTCATACAGGCCAATAGCGTGCCAATGCGCCAGCATATCCGGCTCGCGCTTGGGCAGACCGGCTTTCATCGGAAATTCAGTCTGCGGCAAGTTCAGCGTCTCGCGCCAATCTCTTTGTTGTGTTTCGTCACTCATGCTCGATTCCTATTTCAGGCCTTGTAGCAATAGAGGCCTTAGCTGCCAAGCATTTCACGCGCTTGGTCGCTATCTATGGCGATTTGGTTTTTCAGCGCGTCGAGGCCGTCAAATTTTTGTTCGGGCCGAATGAAATGCAAAAGCGAGACGCGCAAATTGGCGCTGTATAAATCGCCTTCAAAATCAAAGAAATGACTTTCAAGGCGCGGCTTATCCGTGCCGACGGTCGGGCGCATGCCCAGATTGGCGACACCGCGCAAAACCTGTCCGGCAAAAGCCCCGTCCAATATCTCAGCGCCCACGGCATAAACGCCGAATTTCGGCAGCACATAATCATCCAGCGGCATATTGGCCGTGGCGAACCCAATGGTGCGCCCGCGCTGGTCGCCATGCTGCACTTCCGCCTCAATGGCAAAAGCATGGCCCATGAGTTTGGCGGCTTGCTCGGGGTCGCCATCGCGCAGGAAATTGCGAATGGCGGAAGATGAAAACGGGCTGGTGCTGTCGGGTTGAAGCACGGCTTGGGTGGCGCGTGTTTCAAAGCTCTTATCAGCGTCCAAGGTTTTGGCGACATCTTGCAACATGGCGAAATTGCCCTTGCGGCCTTTGCCGAAACAAAAATCATAGCCGACGCAAACGGCACTGACGCCAAGCTGCGCCACTAAAATATCGCTGATGAAATCCTCTGCCTCGCAGGCCGCCATCTCGGCATTAAATGGCAGGGCGAGGGTGAAATCGACGCCCAATTCAGCCAAAAGGGCGGCGCGGGTCACCAGACGGGTCAATCGGAAGGGCGGTGCATCGGGAGCAAAAAATTGCTGCGGATGCGGGTCGAATAACATCACCCCCAAGGGCGCGTCTTTTGCCTCAGCCAAAGCCCGCGCATCGGCAATGACTTGCTGATGGCCAAAATGCACGCCGTCAAAATTGCCAATCGCCAATACCGCGCCACGGGTTGTCGCGGGCAGGTCGGCGAGGCTTCGATAAAGCGCAATGGGTTTGGCGGGGTTAGAACTCATGGGGATAATTTAGGGCGCGCTGTCATTATTAACAAGCGGCTACCAAACCAAATGGCGCATGGCATAGCGCGCCTTAGTGTTCTCAGCGGCCAAGAGGGCGGCAATGGCCTCGGGGCTGTCAATGTTTGCGCCCGAGGCGGCGGCCAATCCACCGGCGATGAAAAGGGCGTCAATACCGGCGGCTTCAGCCCCCGGAATATCGGTTTTCGGCCCGTCGCCAATGGCCAGCAAGCGCGGAGCGGCAAGGCCCGACATCTCGGTCAATAGGGCGCGGGCGCGTTCATAAACACGCGGATAGGGTTTGCCGACCCACACCACTTCGCCGCCCATGTTCTCGTAAAGCTCGGCCACCGCACCGGCGCAATAAATAATTTTATCGCCGATCATCACCGTGCGGTCGGGATTTGGGCATAGCAGCGGCAGGCCGCGCGCCAAAAACCGCGCCAGCATGTCAGCATAATCATCGGGCGTTTGTGTCTCATCATCATACATGCCGGAAAATAAAATCGCATTGGCGGCGTCTTCATCGACAAATGAGATGTCTAAATCGGCGGTTAAATCCGCGTCTTTATCGGGGCCGATATGGCAGATTGTCTGCCCGTCCGCGCCCATATCGCGCATCAGTGCGCGCACCGTGTCGCCTGAAGTCAGAATATCATCATAGCTGTCGGGGCTGTTGCCAATGGCGTGTAAGCGTTGCAAGGCCGACGGGCCGGGCCGCGGTGCATTGGATAAAAGCAGCACTGTGCCGCCGCCATCTCGGTATTTTTGCAGCGCGGCATCAACGCCCTTAAACGGGGCGCGGCCATTATGTAGCACGCCCCATATATCGACGATGAGCGCGTCATAATTGGCGGCAATTTCCGAAAAGCCGGTCAGCATTTGTGGCAAGCTCATACACACTCCTATTGCGTGTCGCGAAGCTGCCTTTTTCGGGCCGTGAGGTCAAGACTTGTTAGGGGGCGATTATTTCTGCTAGCTTCGCCGCAGATTCTTTGAGGGAGATAGACATGCAATTATTCGATCTAAGCGGCAAAACGGCCATCATCACCGGCGCATCACGCGGCATTGGCGAGGCGATTGCCCGTCAAATGGCAGACCATGGTGCCAATGTTGTGATTTCAAGTCGCAAAGCACCGGCTTGCGATGAAGTGACCGATTCCATTAATGAAAAGCACCCGGGCCGTGCGCTCACCGTGCCGTGCAATATCAGCAGCAAAGACGATTTACAAAATCTGGTTGATGCCACCAAAGCGCATTTCGGCCAGGTCGATATTTTGGTCTGCAATGCGGCGGTCAATCCATATTTCGGCCCGGCGGCAGATTGCCCCGATGATGCGTTTGATAAAATCATGGGGTCAAATGTGAAATCCAATCACTGGCTGAGCAATATGGTGCTGCCCGATATGATTGAGCGCAAAGACGGACGCATTATCATTATTTCCTCCATTGGCGGCCTGAAGGGCTCGCCTGTGCTGGGCACGTATGCGATTTCCAAAGCGGCTGATTTCCAACTGGTGCGTAATATTGCGGTCGAGCATGGCCACCATAATATCCGCGCCAATGCGATTGCGCCCGGGCTTATCAAAACCTATTTCGCGCAAGCCTTGTGGGACAATCCCGATATTCTCGAGCAATCCACCGCCACCACGCCCCTGAAGCGAATCGGCATGCCTGATGAGATTGCCGGTGCGGCGGTCTTTTTGGCCAGCGATGCGGGTAACTTCATGACCGGTCAGCAAATGGTGATTGATGGCGGCCAAACCATCGCTTAAGGGCGGGTTTTTGGGGAAATTCCTAAAAGTAATTTTTGCGCTCAAGCGCAATAAATTAAATCCAGTGAAATTATTTTAAACCACTGAATTTATTGGGAATATCCCTATTGCCAGCGAGCAGCGCATGCTTGAAATAGGCTTTGCACCTTTGGGTGCGCCGTTTTGTATGCCTGTGGAAAATGGTGCGGTTATTCCCACCTACCGTACTGCTTTCCTCCGCCCGGGCTGCGATATGGCGGCCGGTGGCGGTTTCGTCACCGGCCATTTGCATTTAGGCTTTTTTTACCCCTATCTCTTGACATGCATGGGCCTTCTCCCTATCTCAAAATAGCGCTTTGGCACTCTCTTGGTGAGAGTGCCAAAGAGAGCACATTTTTAAATTCAATCACTGGGAGATTGACCAATGAAATTTCGTCCTTTGCATGACCGCGTATTGGTGCGTCGCGTCGATGAAGACACAAAAACAGCCGGTGGGATTATCATTCCCGACTCGGCGCAGGAAAAGCCGTCACAAGGCCAAGTCGTTGCAGTAGGCAGCGGTTTGCAAAGTGATAATGGCTCTGTCACGCCGCTGGACGTGAAGCCGAAAGACAAAGTTCTGTTCGGCAAATGGTCCGGCAGCGAAGTGACGATTGACGGCGAAGAGCTGTTAATCATGAAAGAAAGCGACATTTTGGGAATTATCGGCTAACCCCGACCCGCTTACCTATAGGAGACGATGATGGCTAAAGAAGTAACTTTTGGCTCAGAAGCCCGCGATAAAATGCTGAAAGGTGTCGACATTCTTGCCGATGCCGTGAAAGTGACGCTGGGCCCGAAAGGCCGCAATGTTGTGCTTGATAAAGCATTTGGCGCACCGCGCACCACCAAAGACGGTGTATCGGTTGCCAAAGAAATCGAGCTGGAAGATAAGTTTGAAAACATGGGCGCGCAAATGGTCCGCGAAGTGGCTTCGCGCACCAATGATGTCGCCGGTGACGGCACCACAACCGCCACGGTTCTGACGCAGGCAATTGTCCGCGAAGGCCATAAAGCGGTTGCCGCCGGCATGAACCCGATGGATTTGAAACGCGGTATTGAACAAGCGGCTGCGGCGGCTCTGGGCGATATTGAAAAGCGTTCCAAAAAAGTCAAATCCAATGATGAGATTGCCCAAGTCGGCACAATCTCTGCCAATGGCGAAGCCGAGATTGGCTCCATGATTGCCGAAGCGATGGATAAGGTCGGCAATGAAGGCGTCATCACGGTTGAGGAAGCCAAAGGCTTGGACAGCGAATTGAACGTTGTGGAAGGCATGCAGTTTGACCGCGGTTATCTGTCGCCTTACTTCATCACCAATGCCGATAAAATGACGGCTGAGTTGGAAGACCCGCTGATTTTGCTGCACGAAGCCAAGCTGTCAAACCTGCAAAGCATGGTGCCGATTTTGGAAGCCGTTATGCAAGCCTCGCGTCCGCTGCTGATTATTGCAGAAGATATTGAAGGCGAAGCCCTGGCCACTTTGGTGGTCAATAAGCTGCGCGGTGGCCTGAAAATTGCTGCCGTCAAAGCCCCGGGCTTTGGCGATCGCCGCAAAGCCATGTTGGAAGACATTGCCATTTTGACCGGCGGTCAAGTGGTGTCTGAAGATCTCGGCATTAAGCTGGAAAATGTGACGCTCGATATGCTGGGCACAGCCAAGCGCGTGAACATCACCAAAGATGACTCAGTGGTTGTCGATGGTGCAGGTTCGAAAAAAGACATTCAGGCGCGTGTCGGCCAAATCCGGTCGCAAATCGAAAACACCACATCTGATTATGACCGCGAGAAGCTGCAAGAGCGCGTTGCCAAATTGGCAGGCGGTGTTGCCGTGTTGAAAGTCGGTGGTGCAACAGAAGTGGAAGTGAAAGAGCGTAAAGACCGCGTCGATGACGCACTGAACGCGACCCGCGCTGCGGTTGAAGCCGGTATCGTAGCCGGTGGCGGCACAGCGCTTTTGCTGGCCACGCAAGCGGTTGAAAAAGAAAGCAGCGACAATGCTGATATCCAAGCGGGTATCAAAATCATTCGTCGTGCGCTGGAAGCGCCGCTGCGCCAAATCGCTGAAAATGCCGGTGTTGAAGGCTCTATCGTTGTCGGCAAAGTGCTGGACGGTAAAGGCAAAATCGGCTTTGACGCACAAAACGAAGTCTATTGCGACCTGATTGGCGCGGGCATTGTTGACCCGGCCAAAGTGGTCACCACAGCGCTGCGCGATGCGGCATCTGTGGCCGGTCTGTTGATTACGACCGAAGCGATGGTTGCTGAGAAACCGGCTCCGGCCGGTGCGGCAGCCCCTGCCATGCCTGATATGGGCGGCATGGGTGGCATGGGCGGCATGATGTAAGCCCACACTGCTTTTTATGACTGATTTAAGGCCGTCCTTAGGGGCGGCCTTTTTTCTTTACATTATGCGCTTTTAGCTAGCAATCGGAGCCTTGTTTTGTTAGCTCGCGCCCGCTCCTGATGAGCAAAGAAAAATAAAAACAGGAACAGGCGCTTTTTCGCGTTCGCATTAACCGAAAAAAAACAGTCTCCCGATAGGGTGGCCTCAAATCGGTTGTGTTCCGTCAAGGAGGCTATATGTATCCGCTGCCTATTTCTATGATTGCCCTAATTGCGGGGGCAAGTTTGCACATAAATTCAGCCGCGGCTGAAACCGATGTGCCGCGCCTACCCGATATTATTCCGCCGCTTGAACTGAGCGAAGAAGACACGCCGCCGCCGCTGTGTGCGCGCTACGCCGCCATTAGATACAGCGCCCGCGCCATCAATAGCGCGCCGACACTCAATAAAATGCGCTGCGTCCAGCTGAAAAATGTGGCGTCGCGCATGGTATCGAGCACGCGCTTGCCCAATCCGGTGCCGATGAGCGAGGCGATAATCGCTGCCAGCAATAAATAGACTTGCGGCCAATCCTCCGCCGAGGCGGTGCTGGCCAAGCCGCCATAAAAAATGATTTTGGATATATGGCCCAGCGCTTGCGCCACGGCTTTGGTCGCCACAATTTGATGGCGGGTGAGGGCGACGCGCTGAAAAAACACATCCAATAATGGCCCGCCGACACCGGCCAATAAATTGGTCGCCACTACCACCGCGCCGGCTATCAGGCCGACCGGTTTTTTGGTGACATCAAGTGCCAGATTTTTCGGCAAAGCCCAAGCAATATAGGGCAGCACGCCCAGCGCCAATAATACGGTGATGCGGTCGGGCGTGAAGGCCACCCAAACCAGTGCCACCATGGCGGCGACATTGCCGATAAATAAGGTGGTGACGATGGGCCAGTTAATATGGGCGCGATTGAGCCAAGCGCGATAGCCGTTTGAGGTCAGCTGTATCAGCCCGTGCAACACCATGGCCGACGCGATGGGCAAGAGGCTGGCCAAAATACCCATCAGAATAAGCCCGCCCAACATGCCGAATATGGATGATAAAAAAGCGGTCGCCAAAGTGGCGAGCAGAATAATGGCGGTGACGATGAGGCTCATGGCGTTAGCTTAGCGCGCCGGTGAGCCTTTCAAAAGCGCGGTTATTATCCGGCCCGAAAATAAATTTCGGCGTATCGGCAATCACCGCAATGCCGCGCTGTCCCAGCGCATCGCGCAAGGTGCTGAATTGCCCGCGCGTGACAATCAGGGTGCAGGCATAATCGCTGCCGCTGGGCACGGCGGAGTGCATCACCGCATCGGCCATATCGATGATTTGGTCGGGCGGGGCGGGGGCGGTAAATTTTAATTCCATCATGCTCTCGCCCGCTTGCATGGCCGAGATTTGCGCCAATATGCGCTTGGCGGCCCGGCGCGCATCTGCCGACCAATCGGCTTTTAATGCGGCGGCGAGATTGGCTTGGCTTTTCAAAATCACGCCATCATCAAGAATGCGTAAATCATTGGCCTTCAGCGTGGCCCCGGTTGAGGTGATGTCAACAATCGCCTCCGCCGCGCCGGAATTGGGGGCGGCTTCGGTCGCGCCAAAGCTGGGCAGCCATTGAAACTCAACGCCGTGACGGATGAAAAAGTCATAGGTCAGATGCTCATATTTGGACGCGACCCGCAATAAACGCCCGTGACGGGCGCGATAATCCGCCGCCACATCGGCCAGGTCAAACATGGTGGTCACATCGACCCAGTCGTCGGGAATAGCGACAATCACATCGGCCTGCCCAAAGCCCAGCGGCTGGCAAAGCTGCACGGCGCTCTCCATATCGGGGATTTCCTCGCGCAATAAATCCTCGCCGGTAATGCCCATATGCACCGAGCCGTCGGCCAGTCGCGCGGCAATATCTCCGGCCGAGACATATTCGACCTGCACATTTTTAAGGTCGGGCAGGCTGCCGCTATAGCCGCGCGCGCCATCGCGTTTCAGCTTTAATCCGGCTTTGGCAAAAATCGCGGCGGCGGCTTCTTCAAGGCGGCCTTTGGAGGGGATGGCGAGAATAAGTTTGCTCATCGCGCCATCTCCGCCGCTCGGGTGAGCCGCTCCATCGCAATCGCGCCGCCAACGGCGGAAAGCGGTTTGGCCGCGCCGAGGCTTTGCAGCAAATCATCATAACGCCCGCCCGCCGCAATGGGGCGGTCTATGCCTTGCGCGTAAATTTCAAATGACAGGCCGGTATAATAGGCCATGCCCCGCGAAATAACCGGGGCAAAGCTGATATCGCTCATTTCGGCAGCACCCGCCATAGCTGGCAAAATAACATGGCCAAGCTGCGCCGTACGTGTGTCAAACCAAGATTTCATATTCGGGAAATCTGTTGAGATTTGTTCAATGCCCTGCGGCGCGGCGAGCAGGGAGAGGAATTTATGCACCGCCTCAATATTATCGCCATCAAGTGCCTCGCCGGTCTTGCGCGACAAGCGGGCCAAAATATCGCTGCCCGAGCGACCGGCAATCATGGCATTGGCCGAAACGCGTTTGGCGGCCTCGGCGGCTGCGGCTTTATCATCTGTTGTAAGGCTGGCCAGCTTTTTAAAATCATCGGCATCCTGCGCCCGATTAATCAGCCGCCAAACAATGTCGCGCGACGCCGCGCTCATCTCTAAGGAGTTGAGAAAATGCGTCATCATATCGAAGTCAGCGCACACAAATTGCAGTTTGCGCGTCACACCCGCTTGCCGCAGCGTGGTGATGATGGTGTCGAGAACCGCCAAATCATCTTTCAGCCCGTTTAGGCCGCCAATGATTTCCAAACCAAGCTGGGTAAATTCTTCCGGCTGGCCGGAGCCGCGCGGCTGATAGCGAAACGCCGTGCCTTGATAGCAATAGCGCGTCTCGGTTTCTCGGCCCGAGGCGATATGCGCCAAAGCGGTGGGAATGGTCAAATCGGGGCGCAGACAGAGCTGTTCGCCGCCCGGATCGGTAAAGGTGAAGAGCCGCCGCTGCATTTCCGGCCCCATGCGGTCAATAAAGGGCGCGGCGGGTTGCAAAATCGGCAAGGACAGGCGGTTAAATCCGGCTTCCTCAAGCCGCGTCAATGCCGATGAGGCGGTGCCGGACGGGCTGATGGCGGCGCGTTGATAGGCTTTGGGGCGGGCTTGCACCTGATAGCCGCCAAATACCGCATCGGCCACATCCAGCCCGCGCTCGGCGCATATTTTGGCTAAAATGAAATGGCTGCGGGCGGGAAAGCCTTGTTTTCGGTAATTTGATACGGAAGACGGGCCAATATCCAGCATTTCCGCGACGCTATTTGTGCCGCCCAGCGCGTCGATGACATCGCTGGCGGAGGATAATCGGGTGCCGAGAGGCGCTTGGGGACGGACTTCCATACTGCTTTTTACGCAGCTTATGATTCAAAGTCAATGAAAATGAACCTAAATCAGTAATATTTAATAAAAATGTAATTCAATTTAGTTAAATAAACCTCGTAGAAGACAGTAATTCATAAATTATGAAATAATTTTCTGAATCTCGGCGACCAAATCAGCGGGTTTCACCTGTTTTTGGGCATGTTCCGAGGCGCGCCATTCTGCATTATCCTCTATTTCTGCCGATTTCTCTGCGCCTAAGTGCAAATCCTTCAGCGTCACCACACCGGCGGCGCGTTCATCTTCGCCTTCAATCACCACCAGCCTGGCCCCGCGCGCATCGGCATAGCGCAATTGCGCTTTCATCGCGCTGTCGCCCATATACATTTCGGCGCGCAAACCGGCGGCGCGTAAATCGCTGACCAATGCCATTAAATCCGGGCGCGTTTCCTTATCCATCACCGTCACCACAACCAGCGGGGCGGGCGTGGCGGCAGCGCCTTGGCCCAAAAGCATTAAAGCGGCGGCGAGGCGCGACACGCCGATGGAAATGCCGGTCGCCGGAATTTCAACGCCTTTGAACCGTTTGACCAAATCATCATATCGGCCGCCGCCTGCCACGGACCCAAACTGGCGTTTGCGGCCTTTCTCATCAAGAATTTCAAAGGTCAGCTCTGCCTCGAACACCGGACCGGTATAATAGCCCAAGCCGCGCACCACCGAAGGATCAATATCTATGCGGTCGGCGCCATACCCCCCGGCCGAAACCAATTCGGCAATTGTTTCAAGCTCAGCAACCCCTTCGGCGCCAATATCAGAGGCCCCGATAGCGCCGCGCAAATTGGCTAAGGTTGCCGCGGCTGTGGCGGCTTTTGAGGTCAAAAAGGCCATTGCAGGGGCGATTTGGCCCTCACTCAGCCCAACTCCGTCAATATAGGCGCCCGAGCTGTCGAGCCG
>JAQWZC010000008.1 GCA_029253645.1 Alphaproteobacteria bacterium
TGAGGGACACAGAAGACCCTGCAGCTGTGACTTCTGATGATCGGAATTGGGATGAAGTATCTCCGCGCTTTGGTCTCATTTACAAGCCTCAAAGCAATGTCTCTCTATATGCAAGCTCAAGCGAGACATTTATGCCACGCTCAGGCGAGCAGTATAAGGCAATTAAAGCTGCAGCTCTTGATCCTGACGAATATGAGAACACCGAGTATGGCGTTAAGTGGGACGTTTCAGATGAATTAACTGTTACGGCAAGCTTGTTTGAGCAAGAGGCCGAGACAGAATCGTCAGTCGCCGGTGAAGGCTTTGTCCAACAACTAAATGTTGATGGATTTGAGTTGCAGGTGAACGGCAAAATTTCTGACCGTACCTCTGTATCATTTGGATATAGCGACATGGACGGCGAAGCAGGGGATGGCAACACAGCCTACGAAGTTCCAGAAACAATGTATTCGCTGTTTATTGATCGTCAGGCGAGTGAGCGACTTAGCTATGGCATTGGCCTCACATACCAAGACGACTCACTTATCAAACAAAAAAGTCGGGCGGCTGAACCACAACCATACATGCCAGATTACACGCGAATTGATGCGTCTTTGTCTTACGTAATGTCTGATGACACGACTGTAAGAGTAATTATCGAAAACCTTGCCGACGAGGATTATTATCCGCATTCACATGCAACTCACCAGGTTTCTGTGGGCGATCCGATGAACGCAAAAATCTCCCTGAGCCGCAGCTTCTAATCTCTATCCAAACTGCGACTAAAAGATGGAACCCCGGCATCTCCTCCCGATGCCGGGGTTTTTTTGCCTAATCGAGCAAGCCCTTCTAGCGGCTAAATTGCTTATATTTAATGCGTTTCGGCACTTCCGCATCGGCCCCGAGGCGGCGTTTGCGGTCTTCTTCATAATCCGCGTAATTGCCCTCAAACCACTCAACATGGCTGTCGCCCTCAAAGGCCAAAATATGCGTCGCAATGCGGTCGAGGAACCAGCGGTCATGCGAGATAATAATGGCGCAACCGGCGAATTCGTCCAAGCCCTCTTCCAAAGCCCGCAATGTCTCGACGTCCAAATCATTGGTCGGCTCATCGAGCAGCAGCAAATTGGACCCTGACTTCAGCATTTTGGCGAGATGCACACGATTGCGCTCCCCGCCCGAGAGCTGGCCGACTTTCTTTTGCTGGTCACCGCCGCGGAAATTAAACGCGCTGACATAGGCGCGCGAATTCATCTCGCGACTGCCAAGCTCGAGAATATCATTGCCGCCGGAAATTTCTTCCCATACGGTTTTGCCGTCTTCGAGGCTGTCGCGGCTTTGGTCAACATAGCCCATCACGGCAGTGTCACCGACGCTCAGCGCACCCGCATCGGGTGTCTCGCCGCCGGTCAGCATTTTGAATAATGTGGTTTTACCCGCGCCATTCGGCCCAATAACGCCGACAATGCCGCCGGGTGGCAATTTGAACGATAAATCATCAATCAGCAGCTTATCGTCAAAGCCTTTGCTGAGATTTTCAGCCTCCAGCACAATGCCGCCAAGACGCGGGCCGGACGGAATGGTGATTTGCGCGCGGCCGACTTCTTCGCGGCCCTGGCTCTCCAGCAATTCCTCATAGGCATTGATGCGCGCTTTCGACTTGGCCTGCCGCGCCTTCGGGGATTGGCGAATCCAGTCCAGCTCGCGGGCCAATGTGCGCGACTTGCTGTCATCCTCGCGCGCCTCTTGCGCGAGGCGTTTTTGCTTTTGCTCCAGCCAGTTGGAATAATTACCCTCATAGGGAATGCCCTGCCCGCGATCGAGCTCAAGAATCCAGCCGGTAATCTGGTCGAGAAAATAGCGGTCATGGGTCACCAGCACAACCGTGCCGGCGAAATCGGCTAAGTGGTGCTGCAACCACGCCACGGTCTCGGCATCGAGATGGTTGGTCGGCTCATCAAGCAGCAATAGGTCGGGTTTTTCGAGCAGCAGCTTGCAAAGCGCAACGCGACGCTTTTCACCGCCCGATAAATGCGCCACCGCGCTATCGCCCGGCGGGCAGCGTAGCGCATCCATAGCCTGCTCCACTTGCGCGTCCAAATCCCAAAGATTTTGCGCGTCAATCTGGTCTTGCAGCGCGGCCATTTCATCCGCCGTTTCGTCGGAATAATTCATCGCCAATTCATTATAGCGGTCGAGCAGCGCTTTTTTCTCAGCCACGCCCTCCATCACATTGCCGAACACGTCTTTATCTTCATTCAGCTGCGGCTCTTGCTCAAGATAGCCGACTTTCGCGCCCTCAGCGGACCAAGCCTCGCCCTGATATTCCTTGTCGATACCGGCCATGATTTTCAAAAGCGTTGATTTACCCGCGCCATTGACACCGACAATGCCGATTTTCGCGCCCGGGAAAAAAGACAAACGAACCTCTTTCAAAACCTGTTTGCCACCGGCATAGGTTTTGGACAATTGGTCCATGACATAAACATATTGATACGAAGCCATAAGCGTCCCCTTGAGTTGCGACTGTTTTAGGCGGTTTTAGGTCAAGCTGGCAAGCAGCGCGTCGCCATCCAGCCGCGCCCGCAAATCGGCGCGCACCCCATGCCACTTAAAATGCATGGAATTGGTGACAATCTCATCATCATATTTTTTCAGCGCCTCGACAATCGGGGCCAAGTCTATCAACGCTTTGGCGCTTTTGGTGAAGGCCGCCACGCCCTTGTCGCGCGCCGCGCGCGCCGCCCAATCAATCAAATGACTGCGTGCCTCAAAATCCTTTTGCGCCGCCGCCAATTCATCCGGCGGAAAATCATGCGCCGCCAATCTCGCCGCGCCGTGGGTGAAAAGGTCTATCGCCAAGTGACGGCGCGTCATGTCCTCGGCATCGGGCAAAAGCGTGGCGGCATATAGGGCCAAATCATCAAGGCAGACCAAAATCAGGCGCGAGCGCGCCACCCGCAAAAGCGGCGTAAATTCCTTATCGGTGAACAGATTGAAATGCTGCAATCCCGCGCGGGTGCGCAGATAGCCATAAAGCGAGGTTTGCGCGACATAACTGGCCTGCTCAAGGCAAAAAGCCGCCAGCCCTGCGCTATCGACAAGGGGCGCTGGCCGCCGCCAAAATGCAAAAGCGCGCGCCATTGCGCTAAAATATCCGGAAATATTGGCCATAGTTTTACCTGAAAAACCTGTATTTTTATTCACATTCTGTGTTTAGTCGTTGCATGACAGCAAAATTTTCGCAATAATTTTAGCGTTACTTGTCCTGCGTACAGATAACTTAAGGCTTTAGGGCCTGTTAACTCCGGGAGGACAAAATGAAACCGTCATCAGCACATACTGAGCATTGGGAGCGCACTCGGCGTCTCACCTTTATCACGCTGGGCATCTGGTTTTTCTTCTCGTTCTTTATTCATTGGTTCGGCGCTGAGATGAACAATCTTAGCTTTATGGGCTTTCCGCTCGGCTTCTACATGGCTGCGCAGGGCTCTCCCGTCGCCTTTGTCATTCTTCTTTTTTGGTCAACCCGCAAGCAAGAAGCGATTGACGAAGAATGCGGCGTCGCAGAATAAGGAGCAAAAAAATGAACGGACGCTTTATAGACAATCTGCCCAAAGTCTATGGCCTGTATACAGGCGGCTTTTTGGTATTCATCGGCCTTATGGCCATTCTTGAGCAATTGGGCACACCGGCTGACACGCTGGGCGTGCTGTTTGTTGCTTTCACCATTGCGATTTACGCCACGATTGGCTGGCTGTCGCGCACTATGGAAACCGGCGCATATTATGTTGCCGGACGCGAAGTGCCATCGCTCTATAACGGCATGGCAACGGCGGCTGACTGGATGTCAGGCGCGAGCTTTGTCGCCATGGCGGGCGGTGTTTATTTTGGCGGTTATGGCTATCTGGCCTTTATCGTCGGCTGGACCGGCGGCTATGTGCTGGTAAACTCGCTCATGGCGCCTTATTTGCGCAAATTCGGCTGCTATACGGTGCCCGATTTCATCGGTACACGTTATGGCGGCAATACGGCGCGGCTCTTGGCTGTTATTGTGCTTGTGGTAGCCAGCTTCACCTATGTGACAGCGCAAATTAACGCCACCGGCACAATTGCCGCGCGGGCCTTGCAAATTCCATTTGAAGTCGGCGTTTGGTTCGGCCTATTGGGCATTTTGCTCTGCTCCATGCTGGGCGGTATGCGGGCCGTAACATGGACGCAAGTGGCGCAATATATTGTGCTCATCATCGCTTATTTGGTGCCAGTTTTCTGGATGTCCAACGCGCAAGATTTCGGTCTTATTCCGCAGCTTTCTTATGGCGCAGCGGTGGACCGCATCACCGAGTTGGAAGCCCTGCACGGGGTCGGCACAATGGTGCCGAGCGAAACCTTCCCCGGCTTGCGGGCTCTGACAACGGCGCATTCAATGGCACCGGATTCCGTGCTGGCAAGTTGGAAGTTCATCACACTGGTTCTGGTGTTGATGTGCGGCACGGCTTCGCTGCCGCATATTCTGATGCGCTATTTCACCACGCCGAGCGTGAGGGAAGCCCGTCGTTCAGTGGTCTGGTCACTGTTCTTCATCTTCCTGTTATATTTCACTGCTCCAGCTCTGGCGACTTTCACCAAGCTGCAAATTATGGACCCCAATCTGGCCACTGGCATTATCGGTAAATCTATCGCCGACGTGCAGTCGCTGGAATGGATTCAGAAATGGTCGAGCGTTGGCTTCTTGGCCATCTCCGACAGTAATGGTGACGGTCTGTTGCAAATCAATGAGTTCTTCATGCGCGGCGATATTGTCGTGCTGGCGACTCCGGAAATTGCAGGCTTGCCTTATGTGATTTCGGGTCTGGTCGCTGCCGGTGGTATGGCGGCTGCCATGTCTACGGCGGACGGGCTGTTGCTAGCCATTGCCAACGCTTTGAGCCATGATTTGTATTACAAAATCATTGATCCCGAAGCTGATACGCGCACCCGCCTGATTGTGGCGCGAGTCTTGCTCGTTATCATCGGGGCCGGTGGTGCTTTGGTTGCCTCGCTGCAATTATCAAGCATTCTCGGCGCGGTCGCATGGGCCTTCTCATTCGCCTGTTCCGGCTTGTTCTTCCCGCTGGTGCTAGGCGTCTGGTGGAAACGCGCCAACCGCCAAGGGGCGATTGCCGGTATGGCTGTCGGCTTTATTGTCGGCTTCTGGTATCTCTACCATGTGCGTTTTGCGGGCGGCACGCCATTCCTCGGCCTTGACCATTTGCGCTTCGGCATTGTCGGCATGGCCGCCAGCCTTATCGCTATGGTAGGTGTCTCGCTGGCCACAGAGGAGCCTGATGCCGAAACCCAAGCTATGGTTGATGCCATTCGTATTCCGAGCGGCAAAACCATATTGGATGAGTCCTAGGGGGCCATAAGCACTTTAAGGGTGCGGGTTTCAGCGCCTCGCCCCCTTTTATTTTGAAGGTTTTCGCCTGACTCAGGAGCATAAGCTAAGGCAAGCCCGAGATAATGATATGACAGATAGTTTTCCCCTCGCCGTGCTCCTATTCGATTATGCTATGGGGCTTATCATGTGGACGCTT
>JAQWZC010000010.1 GCA_029253645.1 Alphaproteobacteria bacterium
ACCTTTTTCGTGTCATCGCAATAACGCACTTCAACATGGCCGCTAAGCGGAAAATCCTTACGCAGCGGATAGCCTTCAAAACCGTAATCGGTCAGCAGGCGGCGCAAGTCAGGATGGCCGGAAAACAAAATACCATACATGTCAAAGGCTTCGCGCTCATACCAATTCGCCACATCAAACAAGCCGGTGACGCTCGGCACTTGCGTCTCCTCATCCACCTGAAGTTTGACGCGAATACGTTGGTTCTTGGTCATGGACAGCAAATGATAAACAACATCAAAACGCAAAGGACGGTTCGGATAATCGGCACCGCATAGATCGGTTAATTGCGTGAAACCGCAAGCCGGGTCATCGCGCAGAAAACGCAAAACCGGTTCAATATTGCCCGGGTTCACATCCAGCGCCAGCTCGCCAAAAGTCACGGCATGTCCGGCCAGCTTCGCCCCAATTTCGGCTGAAATATGCTCTGCAAGTTTTTGCAAATCCGACATTTATCGTCCTATCGCTCAATCGTTCCGGTGCGGCGGATTTTCTTTTGCAGCAGCAAAATGCCGTAAAACAAAGCCTCCGCCGTTGGCGGGCAGCCCGGCACATAGACATCAACGGGCACAACGCGGTCGCAACCGCGCACGACTGAATATGAATAATGATAATAGCCGCCGCCATTGGCGCAGGAGCCCATCGAAATCACATAACGCGGCTCTGGCATTTGGTCATAAACCTTACGCAAAGCAGGTGCCATTTTATTGGTCAGCGTTCCGGCGACAATCATCACATCAGACTGGCGCGGGCTGGCGCGCGGGGCGACGCCATAGCGTTCAATATCGAGACGCGGCATTTGAATATGCATCATCTCAACCGCGCAGCAGGCCAGACCGAACAACATCCAGTGCAAAGAACCGGTGCGCGCCCAATTAATCAAATCCTCAGAGGAAGCCAGCACAAAACCCTTATCGGCAAGCTGGTCGGAAACCTGCTCATAATAGGGGTCGGCCATCGGGGCCGGCAGGTTTTTCTTCAGTTCATTCAGGTCTTGTTCTGACACGGCGACGCTCCTAATCCCAATCGAGGGCGCCTTTGCGCCACTCATAGGCAAAGCCGACAGTCAACACGGCGAGGAAGAACATCATCGACCAGAAACCGAACAGGCCGACATCGCCAAAGGCGACGGCCCAGGGAAACAAAAAGGCGACCTCAAGGTCGAAAATGATGAATAAAATGGCGACCAGATAAAATTTCACATCAAACTTCATGCGCGCATCATCAAAGGCTTCAAAGCCGCATTCGTAAGGCGCGTTTTTTTCAGGGTCGGGATTGGACGGCGCAATCAGCGCGGGCACCACCAGCAAGGCGGCTGTAATGACGGCGGAAAGACCCATAAAAATAAGGATCGGATAATAGCTGACTAGCAAATCATGCATCGTGTTTGCTCTTTCGGTTCATCGCCAAATATGGCCTGCCTGTAAGGCCTCAAAAACGGGGCTTATTGGCGCGGAGTATAGTAGCCCATCGGTGGTTTGCAATAGCAATTCAGGGCTTTTTTTATGCCAGTTT